>CALFEA010000252.1 GCA_937950385.1 uncultured Altererythrobacter sp.
TATGACATTTCGGTCATTGGCGATGCCACAATTAGCGATGCGACTTTGGACACGCTCTTTATCGCAGAGGCATTTGATCTGGTGCGGGTGAACACCGAAACAGGCGGCATCTTCATGCTAGACGCCAATGCGGGTCTTGCCGGTGTGATTGAGATCACCGCACGCGACTTTAATGCTGTAACCGATGCGGCCTTTGCCGATATTCAAGGTTTGAGCATTGCCGACATTGATGCGCGGCTTGCGAATAGCGACGGGGTCGACCGGCCTGACGGCATCTTGCGCGCAGACACGCTCGATATCGACACAACCGCCAGCCAAGTTTTCATCCAGAACACGGTAGCCGGCACTGACTTCGCTGATCGACGCGGCTTTGATGTGAACACTTTGCTGATCAGCGATAGCGGGGGCACGGTCCAGCCGATTGTGATCAACGGTCTGATCGGGGGTGTGGCAGGGATCGACACAATTCCGCTAGCAGATATTATGAGCACATTTGATGCAGCATCCACGATCAACGGCTGTTTGATCGGCAATGTGGCCTCGTGCTCGCCGATCATCATCAATCCAATCACGCCCGTTAATCCGGTTGCACCAAATGATGATTCGCGTGATCTGATTGAGGAAGGGCTCGATCCTGAAGAAGGCCCCGGTACGCTCTCATTTGGAGCTGGTCTGCTGGAATATCTGCCCGATGCAGAATTTGGTGCAGAACCTCTGATTGATGAACCGGTAACTGGCGCAGGCAATGAGGATCTATGGGTTGATCCTGATTGCCCTTCGGGTGCTGATCCAGAAATTTGCGTGGTTGAGCCTGCTGAATAGCTTGACCAAATAGGGGCGCTGACGCCAAGGCTTTCGCCTATGACTGATGCGCCTTTAAAGCTGTTCAATTCGCTCACCCGCCAGCCGGAAGAGTTTACGCCGATCCATCATGGAGAGGCACGCGTCTACACCTGCGGGCCGACGGTTTATAATTACCAGCATGTCGGCAATATGCGCGCCTATATCTTTGCCGATACGCTGGGTCGCACGCTGAGTTGGAAAGGCTACAAACTCTCGCATGTGATCAACATCACCGATGTCGGCCACCTTACCAGCGATGCCGATGCGGGCGATGATAAGATGGAGAAAGCCGCCGCGCGTGAGGGCAAATCGGCTTGGGATATAGCGCGCTATTATCAGGAAGTTTTTGAAGCTGATCTGGACCGGCTAAATGTCCGCAAACCTGCCCATCCGCGCGCCACAGATTATGTTGAAAGCATGATCGAATGGGGCAAGCAGATGCAAGACAAGCATTGCTACGAGCTGGATAGCGGCCTCTATTTCGATGTCTCCACCGTACCCGATTATGGCAAGCTGGCGCGCGCCGTTACTGAGGAAGGCGAAGCGCGGATTGAAACGGTCGATGGCAAGCGGAATGCGGCTGACTTTGCGATTTGGCGCAAGACTCCAGAAGGCGAAGACCGTCAGATGGAATGGGATTCGCCCTGGGGCAAAGGCGCACCGGGCTGGCATTTGGAATGCAGCGTGATGAGCGCAGAATTGCTCGGCCATCCGTTTGATATTCACACCGGCGGGATCGATCACCGCGAGATTCATCACCCCAATGAAATTGCGCAGAACCAAGCGCATAATTGCTCAGAAGGCAGCGCGGCCAACATTTGGATGCACAATAATTTCCTGATCGACCGGCGCGGTAAAATGTCGAAGTCGACGGGTGATTTTCTGGTCCTGCAAACGTTGGTCGACCGCGGCTTTCACCCGCTCGCTTACCGGATGATGTGCTTGCAAGCGCATTACCGATCAGAGCTGGAATTCACATGGGAGGGGCTGGAGGCTGCTCTCACACGGCTAAAGCGGATGGTGATGCTGGTTGAAAATCTCAAAACCCGTCATGCTGAACTTGATTCAGCATCCATTTCGGATCCTGATCCGTGGGTAAGAGACGATGGCTGGACCCTGAAACAAGTTCAGGGTGACGATCGGGGTAAGTTGCGAGCCTCGCTTGAGAAGTTTGACACAGCATTGGCTGAGGATTTGAATTCGGCGGTCGCGTTGACCGCATTCGATGATGTGCTTGCCGTGAAAAAAGTTGATGTTGCGAAGAAAGCAAATTTGGCAGCAGCAATGGACAGCGTTCTAGGCCTTGGCCTGTTTGATCTGGCGCGCACAGATCTCCGCATCCGTCCGAAAGACGCGCAGGTGACCCAGGAAGAGATCGAAACTGCGCTGGAAGATCGCAAAGCCGCTCGCGCTGACAAAGACTTCGCCAAGTCCGATGCGATCCGCGATGACTTGATGACCAAAGGCGTTGAGGTTATGGACGGCGATCCGCTCGGCTGGGAGTGGAAACTAAGCTAGCTCTCCCTCAACTATCGGGCGTAAAAGTCGCTTCAGGGAATTGGACCAGATAGTCAGTATTAGTCGCGCCCAACCACTGCATATCGATCGGGATCACGGCCGTTCCGCTGCAGCCTTTGAAAGTCCATTCCTCACGCCATTTGCCCGCTGTGTAGGTTCCGTAAAACGGCTTGCTCCAGTCACCGCTTTTGCTGACAACGCGCATTTGTGGCGGAGAGATACGCTGACCTTCGCAATCGACCTTTTTCGATGCGTAGAATTTTAGCAAATTTTCAGCGAACAACCGGCTGAGATCATAATGGATGTTGAGATTGATCAGCGTTTCGCCATCGCCCATGGGAATTGTTATGAGCTCGCCATCCATTTTTTGAGCCACGGTGTAAACGCGCGCCGGCTTTTTGCCGCACCCTTTTGGCGTGTGGCTAACAATCCAAGCGTTGGTGATTTCTTTATTGGCGATATATTGCCGCACAGCGGGAGCAGCCGTCGAACTAGTGACGTTCAGCTTAGTAGGCATTTGAGCGACACATGCGCTGGCCTGCTGTGATTTTGCACTCTCGCGCTTGTGAATAGCTGCAGCGATTTCTGAATCTGCAGGTGCAGGATATGTCGCATTATACGCATCAAGATCGCTGCGAAATGTTTCAGCCGTCATATCGTTCTGGCTGAGCATGAAAAGAAGAGCGCCTGATGACTGCAGAATTACTGGCCTCGGATCATCGCTCGTTTCTGCTTCATCTTGGGCTGTCGCAGCCGTCGAAAGATGAAGTGCAGTAAGACTTAACGTCAATCCAATTGCGCTGCGAATATTCATAAGTGCGATCCCCATTCTTTACGGCAGACTATTCATTGGGACAAGGACTGCGCCTGTCAAAATGAACCTTTTATGAGCGGGCGTTGATGCTTGACGCGGCCCGATATCCTGCCATTCCTTTGCCTATGACCATTCTCGCACTATCCGGGCTTATTCGCCCGCTGCTCGAACCGCGCCTGCCATCCGATTTGGACGTGCGTTGGTTTATGACCAAGGAAGAAGCGTTAACCGCCGTTCCCGAAGCCGAAATCGGCTGGTTCGATATGTACGAACAGCCTGCCATGGCCGATACTTTGCGCGCAGCGACGAATTTGAAATGGCTCAATTCGATCTATGCAGGGCTCGACTTCCTGCCGATGGATGTGCTGATTGAGCGCGGAATTACCGTCACCAATGGGGCTGGGATCAACGCCATTACCATTGCTGAATATGTAGTGATGGGCATGCTCAACATCGCGAAGGGTTACCGCGATGTTGTGCGAGCGCAGGACCGCAAAGAGTGGCTGCTCGATAGCCCGGGCAAGCGCGAGCTGTCAGGCAGCAAGGCGCTGCTTCTGGGCTATGGCGCGATTGGTAAGCTAATCCAGCCGCGCCTTGAAGCGTTTGATGTGGATGTCACCGTGGTGCGCCGCACGCCTGCCGATAATGTGCTGACGCCAGATCAATGGCGGGCACAATTGGGCGAATTTGATTGGGTTATTCTTGCCGTTCCAGCCACGCCGGAAACAGAAGGCATGATTGGGACTAGCGAATTGACGGCAATGAAAACGGATGCGGTGCTCGTCAATATTGCGCGGGGGAGCGTGGTTGATCAGGCCGCTTTGCTTGGCGCGCTTGAAGCCAAACAAATTTGCGGCGCATTCCTCGATGTGACTACGCCGGAGCCCTTGCCCGCCGATCACCCGCTATGGGATCAAGAAAATGCCCATATCACAATGCATCTGTCCGGCCGCGCGCAGGAGAAAATGTTTGTGCGCTCAGCGGAGCGTTTCCTCGCCAATCTAGAAAACTACCGAAAGGGTGAGCCTGTTGCGCCGATTTTCGATCCGGCACGCGGGTATTGATCCAAAAAGAGACCGCATTGCGTTTGGCGCACTTGTGCAATGACAGGGCGAAAAACCTCTGTTAGACACGCATTTAAGTTCGATATGTAACAGAACGTCTTTTGGTCGCGAAATACTCAAACATGCATGGGGCGCAACGCCGATGCGGGTTCAACAGGGGTGGGCTGCAATGACCAAAACAACAAAATCTTCTGATCTGTTTATTGAATGTCTCGAAAATGAAGGCGTTGAATATATCTTCGGCGTTCCAGGCGAGGAAAACCTCGATTTTCTGGAAAGCCTTTCGGACTCCAAATCGATCAAGCTGATCCTAACCCGTCACGAACAGGGCGCTGGCTTCATGGCCGCGACTTATGGCCGGCACACCGGCAAGACGGGTGTTTGCATTGCGACGCTTGGTCCCGGCGCGACAAACTTTGTGACCGCGGCCGCCTATGCGCAGCTTGGCGGCATGCCAATGATGATGATTACCGGCCAGAAACCGATCAAGAAATCAAAACAGGGTCGTTTCCAAATTCTCGATGTTGTCGCGATGATGGAGCCCATTACGAAATTCACCGAGCAGCTCGCGGCGGGCGACAACATCCCCAGCCGCGTGCGCGAAGCCTTCCGTTTGGCAGAAGAAGAAAAGCCCGGTGCGGTACATATCGAATTGCCGGAAGATATTGCGGAGGAGCCTGCGACCACGCGGCCTATCAAAGCATCGGTCGCGCGCCGCCCGTCTGCCGAAGACAAGGCCGTGCGCCATGCGGTGAAAGCGATCGAGGGCGCTAAGAACCCAGTTTTGGTCATTGGCGCTGGTGCGAACCGGAAAATGACCGGCCGGATGCTCAATCAATTTATTGAGAAAACCGGCATTCCTTTTGTGACCACACAAATGGGCAAGGGCGTGATTGACGAACGTCATCCGCTGTTCCTTGGCTGCGCTGCATTGTCAGCAGGCGATTTCTGTCACCGTGCGATCGAAGATGCTGATTGCATCGTCAATATCGGTCATGATGTAATCGAAAAACCGCCCTTCTTTATGAAGGACGAAGGCGTCACCGTGATCCATGTTTCAACCCGTACGGCAGAGGTTGATCCGGTCTACTTCCCGCAGATCGAAGTAATCGGCGATATCGCCAATGCGATCTGGCAGATCAAGGAAGACATCGTGCCATCGGGGGCGTGGAATTTTGACCGTATGCTGGAATATCGCGCAGGTGAGGTCGCGCACACAACGCCGCTGGCTGAAGATGCGCGCTTCCCGATATTCCCGCCGCATCTGGTCAGCCAAATTCGCAGCAGCATGCCCGATGACGGCATTATTTGCCTTGATAATGGCGTTTATAAAATCTGGTTTGCACGCGGTTATGAAGCGTACCTTCCCAACACAGTCCTGCTCGATAACGCATTGGCGACGATGGGTGCTGGCCTACCCTCAGCG
>CALFEA010000253.1 GCA_937950385.1 uncultured Altererythrobacter sp.
CGCTTTGATGATCTGCTCTGCTTGCTTGGGATCATTGGCATAGGCCGTTAGCGGCAGGCCAAGACCGTGCTTCGCCATGATCTGGGTGGAGCGTAATTTGTCGCGGCTGCGCCCGATTGCCACGCTTTCATTGAGCGACCAGACGCCGCCCATTTCAAACTGGCGCAAAATCGCAAGACCGTAAGCTGTGACCGAGGCACCAATGCGCGGAATAACCGCATCATATCCCGTCAAAGTCTCACCCTTATAGGTCACCGTTGGCCGGTGGCTGGCGATATTCACGGTACAGCGCAATGTGTTGAGAATGTCGAGCGTGTGCCCGCGCTGTTCAGCGGCCTCAACCAAACGCTTGTGTGAATAGAGGTTCGGATTACGCGCCAGCATTGCTATTTTCATTATGGCGTTTCCTTAAATCAGGTTTTGCGCTGGTTTGAGCGTGCGATTGTCGGCGTTTGTAGCCAGGAATGGCCGCTATCAATCACAAATCGGCGGCGCAGCGAGGAGCGACCGATCAGCATGGGGAATTGCATTTCCGATCTGTCAGCAAGGCTGACTTCGGCTCGGAATTTGAGCGTACCGATCTTCAATGGCGTTTTGATGACATAGCGGCGCTGCGTCTCGCCGTTAGAGCTGGTGATGCCGCGAATATCAACCAGCATTGCCTCTGATAGGTGTTCTTCGCCATCCCATTCAACTGAAAAGCGCACATGCTGCTTGCCGTCTCGCTCGATTTCTTCGATCACTTTGCCGTGGAGTGAGGATGTGCGCGCGCCGCTGTCAATCTTGGCGGGAATGCCGCGCAGGCCAAGATCGGGCAGATCAACGAGCTCGCGCCAACCAACAATCCTCAGCGGCTTTGGCTCTGTCATGGCAGAATGGCGAGCCCATCACCGCCCGCGCCAGTCTTCAGGCGGCGCAGCACTATTCCGCTGGCAAAGTCGACCTCAGCGACAGTGTCACTGCCGGTTTCAGCGACATAAATCCGTTTCCCATCATCCGACCACAGGATAGTGACCTGTTGGCGTTTCTCAGCATCTGTTGCGGAGCTGACCGCAATTGTGCGCACAACCTGCCGGGATTTGGTGTCGATCACGGTCAAGCTGCCATCGGCCAAGTTTGACGTCACCGCAAAATTGCCCTGAGGGCGGATCACTAAGCGTAAGGGAAAGCGGTCTGTGTTCAATTCAGCGCGCACCACAAGCGATATCGGATCAAGTGCAAAGGCCTTGTCCGAACCGCGCGCAGATACCCAAAGCGTCTTTCCGTCAGGGGACAGGGCGATGCCCTCTGGTTCCTTGCCGACTTCAATCGAAAACGGCTTAAGCCTGCCAGTCAAATCGATCCGCGTGACCGTTTTGGAGCCCAGATCAGTTGTCCAAGCCAGGCTCTCATCTGGCGATACAGCCAGCATATGGCTGCCTAGTTGGCCGGTGGTTTGTTCGACGATTTCAGGACTTTGGCTGAGCGGATTCTTGATCGAATAAATCGACTGGCGCCCTTCTGCTGTTACGAAAATATCACCATCCTCGTGCCACACAATCCCATGCGGCCGCGCGCCCTTGCCCAACAAAATTCTCGCCGAGCGCATTAGGCGTTCAGTTTCGAAAATCGAGATATGCTCGCCGCCGTAACAGGCAACTGCCACGTATTTCCCATCAGGCGACGTGGCGAGCTCATGAGGGTTACGGCAAGCTTCTACCTCAAATTCTGTGAGGCCCGTTTCAAGGTCAATTTTGGACAGAGAATCGCCGCGTTTGTTGGCGACAAACAGCGTGCCGGATACGGTGCCGGTTGAGGAAGGTTTCGCCGAGGCCACCTCCCCTTCAACCGGCGCACATCCAGCCAGCATCACTGCGAGCGCCGCGGCAAAGACAAACGCCCTCACCACCCTTGCGGCTTCCCTTTGTTTTGTTCCTCAAGCCATTCCATCAGAGGCGCGAAATAATCGACCATGGCTTTGCCGGACATCTGACGCTCACCTGTGAAGGCTTCCAGCGCATCGGGCCAAGGTTTCGATGCGCCCATCTCCAGCATTGCGTTCAGATTTTCGCCGACCTCTTTATTGCCATAGAAAGAACAGCGGTGCAGCGGCCCTTCCCATCCAGCGGTATCGCAGGCGGCTTTATAGAATTGGAATTGCAGGATGCGCGCTAGGAAATAGCGGGTGTAAGGAACATTGCCGGGAATGTGATATTTTGCGCCCGGATCAAACGCATCGGCTGGTCGCTCAACCGGCGGCACAATCCCTTGGTATTCGGTGCGCAGATCGGTCCATGCTTGGTTGTAATTTTCCGGCACAACAGAACCATCGAACAGGCTCCAGCGGTAACGGTCTACCATCAAGCCAAACGGCAAGAATGCGACCTTATCCATCGCCTCGCGCAGCAATAGGCCGATATCCTTGTCAGCCGATGGAACCTGATCGCGGTCAAGCATATCGATTTGCACCAGATATTCTGGCGTGATCGACAGCGAAATCATATCACCGATTGCCTCGTGGAAGCCATCATTCGCGCCGGTGAGATAGAGATAGCTCTCTTTGTTGTAAGCGCGCTGATAGTAATTATGGCCCAGCTCGTGGTGGATCACTTTGAAGTCATCGGCATTGCGCTTGATGCACATTTTGATGCGGATATCATCGACATTATCGAGGTTCCATGCGGAGGCATGGCAGACAACTTCGCGGTCGGCGGGCTTCACAAATTGGCTGCGTTCCCAAAATGTTTCGGGCAATGGATCAAAGCCGAGCGAGGAGAAGAACTGCTCACCCACTTTGACCATTTCTTTCTCGTCCCAGCCCTTGTCTTCGATCAGCTTGGTGAGGTCATAGCCGATGTCGCCAGCGCCTTCTGGTGCGACAAGCGGGTAGATATTGCCCCATTCCTGCGCCCACATATTGCCGAGCAAATCAGCACGAATTGGACCGGTCGCCGCTTGCACATCATCGCCATATTTCTCGTTCAATTTGCCGCGAACATAGGTGTGAAGAGCGAGGTAAAGCGGCTTCACCTCTTGCCACATGCGCTCTGTTTCAGCGGCGAATTGATCGGGGTCCATATCGTAATTGGACCGCCACATTGCGCCCAGATCGGCAAAGCCCAAATCCTTTGCGCCCTCATTGGCAATCGCCGTCATGCGCACGTAATCATCCTTCATCGGCGCGCCGACATTGTCGTGCCAGCTGGCCCACATTTCCGCCTTTTCAGCAGGGGTGCGCGTTAGGCTGCCCATCTCGGCTTCGACATCAACGCCGGCGATGTCCTCGCCATTGAGAGTCGCTTTGCCTTTACCGTAAGCAGAGCCCAATTTGGTCGCGATGCTCGCCAATTCATCGGCAGCCCCTTCGCGCGTTGGCGCAGGCATAACGATGGAATTGCGCAGCATATCGAGCTTGCGCTTTACGTCAGGCGCAAGGCCAGAGATCGCGGCATATTTCGCCGCTTCATTGGCATAGGCAACCGATTTCTTCGTGCCCTCTGCGCCATATTTTGCGGCAAGTTCATCTGAATCGTGAATGATATAGGTCGAGTTGATCCAAGCGATGCGCGCTGCATCAATGCCGAAACTCGCCATATCAGCCTCAACCATATCAACCCAATCCGATGCGCCTTGCGGGGTGAGTGGGAATGGATCAGCACTTTCTGCGTGCGAGCCGTCTGCATGGCCATCGGCATAGGCGGGGGCGGCCATGACTAGGGCAAGCGCGCTAAGGGCAATGGGTGCGAATTTTTTCATCACATATCCTCTCGGGGGAAGTTTGTTTCTATTGTTATCAGTTTGGCGGTTAGCGCCTCAGTTATCAAGGCGCTTATCAAGCGCTCCGCCCAGCACGCCTCTGCATCATGACGCCCGCTAGAATCGCAAAGAAACTGATGGTGAAGCTGGCCATCTTGATCGGCCGAGCGGTGGAAGCGGTATCTGCCATCCAATCCGTGCCAGCCGCCCTTGCCATTTGGATGACTTGCAAACTGGTCTCTGTGTAATCCGTGACGCAGAATATCACGGCACAAACGTACGCGGCGATGCCCAGTGCTTTGATGACCGTATGACCTGTTTCGGCCATGCTGCGCCCTGCGATCCAAGCGCCAATGCTGTAGATACCGATAAACACCAAATCGGCGAGCATTGAAACCAGGCCCAGTTCGAACACGCCGCCTGCCTGCCATGCGCTCTGGATCTCATCGACGCGCGCCGCCGTTGCTGCATATTGATGATCGGAAATGCCAAATTCAGTCACGATCTGCAGCGGAATGCTCAGCGCGATGACAATCGCAAAAGCAATCAGGCCATAAATCCACCACCGCAGTTTGATCTGAGCCTGCGCCATCAATCGGCCAAGAACCTAACGAGAGCATCGCCCATCGCGCCTTCAGCTACACTGCTCATATGCGTTCCGGGTATTTCTGCATATTCGCCTGCGGGCAATACCTCGGCAAGGTCAGGCGCCGAGCCATTGTCGCGATCATCCGCCCCGCACAGCACCATTGTGGGCATAGTGATTGCGCTCAATTCGCTTTCCTCCGTATCATCCACCGCCAGCAGCAATTGGCGCGCGGCGATAAGGTCGACATTCATGGTTTTCATGAAGCTCTTGGCCATAAAGGCCGGATCGCCGCGCTTAATATCGCCGAAACGGTCAATTGCATCGATGAAGAATGCTGCTCGATTGGCCCATCCGGCGAGTCCTTCTAATCCCATGCCAGACAGCACCAAGCGGCGCGGGGCTAGGCCGTCAATGACTGCGCGAGCCGACGTGCGGCTGCCCAATGAAAAGCCAACGAGATCATATTCGGTCAGCTGATAATGCGATACCAGTGCCGCCAAGTCTCGGCTCAAAACACCCTCAGGATAAGCCGAAGCATCATGCGGCGCGGCGCTCTCACCATGCGCACGCAAATCGGGCATAATGACGCGGAACCCGGCCTGCGCCAGCTTTTCTGCATGACCAAATTTGATCCAGTTCATGTTCGCGCTGGAGAAAAGGCCATGGACCAAAACTACCGCCCTGCCCTCACCCATTTCATGAACGGCCAGTTCTACGCCATCGAATGAAGCCACGCGGTCGGAACGCAGCTCGCTCACCGTTTAACCAATCCCTTTTGCTCCATCCGCCACTTCGCCATTTCCACGCGGTCTTGCCCGTAAAATGGCTCGCCATCGAATACTAAAGTCGGCACACCCCAATGGCCTGCCGCCTCTAGAGCGTCCTGATTGGCATTCACTTCTGCGTCCAGTGCATTGGCGTCGCTTGCCGCTTCTGCCTCTAGTTCTGCAAAATCGAGCCCCGCACGCGCAGCCGCCTGTGCAAGATGATCACCCTCATGCCAATCATCGGTTGCACCATCAAAGATGATCTTGGTCACTTCATAGGCATAACCCATGCCCAATCCGCGCCGCGTTGCTGCCTGCCCTGTGCGCACCAGCCGCCGGATATGCGGCTGATCTTCTGCAATGCTGTAATTGGTCAAATCCTGCACAATAGGATCAGGGCGCGGCCACCGAAACGGAATATCGAGCATTGCCGCAGAACGGATCGAATCCATCAAAATATAACGCGGAGCAGCAGGGTTGCCTTGGAACAGCATCTCTGGCGCGCGAATGGCAATCGGCCACACCGTCCGCAAGGCAATATCGAGATCATATTCCTTGGTCATGGCGTAATATCGCCCTGCACAAAGATAGGAAAATGGTGAGCGGAAGCTGAAATATAGGTCTGCTTTTAAGGTCATTGTGTGCCCTTGCGTTAGATTGCAAAACCCTACCTAAAGAAACACTGCGTCCCCGCATAGAGCATTGAAACCGTATCATCCTCGATAAAGCCGCCCATTTGCGAGCCAAGAGTAAATTCCTCTCCCAACGTGCTGTCTTCAAAGACGGCGTATCCAGAAGCCGCCTCTGCCTCAGCGCGCGGCGTGCCAACTTGCACATCACCGGCGACCATTACCTGCTCTGCACCTTCGGTTAGGTTCCAACCGGCCAAACGATCATTCTGGAAATTGACAGTGAGCCCGCCGGTATAATTGGCATATGCAATCGGTCCAGCGCCGCATTCATTATTTGTGCCAGAGGCCTCTGCTGCGCCAAGGGTTTGCGTCAATTCGCGCTCGACTAAAGAGCGTTCCGCAGAGAAATAATGCGTTTTTGACCCTAGCGCAAAGCCCCGCCCATCCAGCAGAACAATGTTCTTGGCAGGCGAAGGCGCTACGCTTTGCTGCATCTGGCGCTCGGCAGGCGAAGGCACAGCGCCGCTATCGCAGGCGGCGAGCAAAAGAGCAGCTGAAATGAGAAACGCGATACGCACGCTCATCACCCCTTCTTCAGGTGGCGGCGTCCCAGCAGTTCTGCGATTTGCACCGCATTCAACGCTGCGCCTTTGCGCAAATTATCCGAAACACACCATAGCTGCAGACCATTATCGACCGTGGGGTCTTCGCGCACGCGGCTGATGTAGGTTGCGCTGTCACCGGCCGCTTCAACGGGTGTGACGTAACCCTCGTCCTCGCGCTTATCGATCAGCATAATTCCGGGCGCCTCGCGCAGGATATCTTGTGCAGCTTCAGCGGAGAGTTCTTTCTCAAACTCAATATTGATCGATTCTGCGTGGCCAACGAACACAGGCACGCGCACACATGTCGCTGCGACCTTGATCTTAGAATCCATAATCTTCTTGGTTTCCACGACCATCTTCAATTCTTCCTTGGTCGAACCATCGTCCAGGAATACGTCGATATGCGGGATCACATTAAAGGCGATCTGCTTGGTAAAGGTCGCGGGCTCAACCGGATCACCAACAAAGATCGCGCGGGATTGCTCAAACAATTCATCCATGCCCGATTTGCCTGCGCCCGATACCGATTGGTAGGTTGAGACAACGATACGCTTAATGCCCGCAGCCTTATGCAATGGCGCAAGCGCAACGACCATTTGCGCAGTGGAGCAATTGGGATTGGCGATGATATTGCGCTTGGAATAGCCGTCGATTGCATCGGGGTTCACCTCTGGCACGATCAGCGGCACATCTGGGTCCATCCGGTAGAGCGATGAATTGTCGATTACGACGCAGCCCGCTGCCGCTGCCTTGGGCGCATATTCTTTTGCCGGGCCAGAGCCAGCAGCGAACAAAGCAATGTCCCATCCAGACCAGTCGAAATGCTCAATGTTTTTGCATTTGAGCATTTTGCCCGTTTCACCGAATTCCACTTCGCTGCCATGCGAGCGGCTAGAGGCGACCGCTGCCACCTCCTCAATAGGAAATTCGCGCTCGGCTAAGACTGCCATCATCTCGCGCCCAACATTGCCTGTCGCGCCGACAACTGCCACCCGGTAACCCACTTTTAATTCTCCAAAATCTTGAAATTTGCGTGTTCCCAGATGCGCTGCCCCGCATGGCCGCACTTGGCAAGCGGAAAGCGTATGCAGCGCGCCAAAACGCATGTCTTAGCCAGCCCCAAGTAAAGCCCCTAAGTAGCCAGAAACAAGCTTCTAACCGTGAAAATTTACAGCAGCCTAAGGCCTCCGCCTGCATACAGCGTGTGGGCCAAGGCGATAACTCCCCAAGATCGCTGCCCACCTAGATCGCCGCTTTAAATAGCCGGCAGTCACGGTGCCCTACCAAGCCTGAAGGGCGGTTTGTTTCCCCTAGCAAACCGCCCTTCTATTCGGGCACTTATTCCGGCGGCGTAACGCCGTGCGCGCGCAGAAAACGGAACATCGTGTTCCACAAATGCGGTGAGATATTCTCCCCTGCAACACGGTGCGTATAGCCTGGATAGAGCATCATTTCGAATGGCACATTACCCTCTTGCAGCACAGAAATCAGCTCGGATGAATTTTCAAACACCACATTATCATCCGCCATGCCGTGGATCAGCAGCAAGGGATCGCTGATTTTCGTTGCATTGGGAATGGCGCTGGCCTTTTCATACGCTTCAGGAACCTTGCGCGGATCGCCCATAAAGCGCTCAGTATAATGCGTGTCATACAGCTCCCAGCGGGTCACTGGCGCCCCAGAAATACCAGCGGCAAATAGACCCGGATCAGCCTGCATCTGCTTCAGCGTCATATAACCGCCATAAGACCAGCCATAGAGAGCGATTTTGTCCGGATCGACGTAATCGAGCGTCTTGAGGAATTTTGCGCCCTCGCGCTGATCATCAACTTCGACCCCGCCCATCGCACGGTAAAGCGGCTGTTCAAATGCAACCCCGCGATTGGCGCTGCCGCGATTGTCGAGCTCAAACCAAATATAGCCTGCATCCACGACCGCCTGTTGCAGCGCGCCGTCCCAGCCATTGGTTACGACTTGCGGACCGGGGCCGGAATAATGGTAGTAGAATACGGGGTATGTCTTGCCCGCTTCCATCTTCGGCGTGACCATCTTCCAATGCAGATCGGTTGTTCCATCAGCGGCCTTGATCGTGCCGAATTTTGCCGGTTCATGGCTAGCCAAATACGGCGCGTAGGGATGGTCTGCATCCACCGCGTTTTCCTCAACCCAAGCAAGCCGCTTGCCCTGCGTATCAGCGATGTAGCTTTGCGGCGGCTGATTGTGATTGGAGCGCGTGATGAGCAGCGTCTTGCCTTCTGCATCCATACTAGCTGAATGGGTGTAGCCAGTTTGCGTCAAGCGCACAGGCTCCAGTTTGCCGTCTTTCACGCCAAGCCGGTAAACATGCTGTTCCAGCACGCCATCTTTATTGCCGATGAAGAACATTTGGCTGTATTCTTCCTTTGCGCTGAGGAGCTTTGTCACCTGCCACTTGCCCTCAGTGTTGCGGAACCACTCACCGTCTTTGAAAGTGTAGAGATGCCCGTGGCCATCGCGCTCAGACCACCAAACCAGCGATCCATCCTCCAAGAATTTGTAATCATAGGATAGGTTTATCCAATAATTCTCGGTTGCGGCTTTTTCAGTGAACCATATCTCGCTCTCGCCGGTCGCCGGATCCACCTTCAGCATATCTAGCACGGTCTGCTCGCGGTTTTGGCGTTGCACATAAAGGTTGCCGTCTGGCGCCCAATCTGCGCGGGCGAGATATATGTCGGTTTCCTCGCCCAGATCCACCTTGACGCGGTTGCCGCCATTAGGGTCCATCACGAAGAGTTCGACGATTGCATTGTCTGATCCTGCAACCGGATAGCGCTGATCAAACACCTTAGTGCCGGTTGCGCCAATGGCTGCGCGGGTGACGATGCCAACGGGGCTTTCATCGGTGCGCTGGACTGCGATGCGGCTGTCATCGGGCGACCACCAATATCCGGTCAGGCGGCCCATTTCTTCCTGCGCGACAAACTCCGCCTCGCCCCAGCGAATGGTGTCCTCTTCTTTGGGTGTTATCGGTTTGGCCTCTTTGCCGACTTGACCCGTCCATAATTGGCGGTCCCGCACGAAAGAAACATATTTGCCTGTGGGGCTAAGCTTGGGATTAAGCTCGCTTTCCTCCGTATCGGTCAGACGCGTAACTGTCCCATCGAGCTGAGCGAGATACAAATCCCCGTCCAGCGGCACCAGCACACCCTTGCCATCGCTCGACCATTGATAGGTAATTATACCCTTTAGGTTTCCGACACGCGCCCGCTCGCGTTGCATCTTTTCATCTTCGGAAAGTTCGCGCCCGCTGCCCAATTTTTCGCTATCGACGAGCATGGTCCATTTGGAGGTTTCGCGGTCATAGCCCCACAGGTCATAGCGCTCCAGATCATCGTCGCGATTGCGCAATACGGTAAGGTAACGCCCATCAGGCGATAGTTTGGCCCCGCGCGGGCTAGCCCCGTTGAGCGATGGCGAGGCAAACACGCGCTCAAAGCTTAGATCAGTATCAATGTTCATTTCAGATTCCGCGATGGCCGGTGTGGCAAGGACAGCTGCTGCGGCAGTGGCAAGAATAAAGCGCATTTCAAAGAAAACCCCTGTTTATTCGTCTTTGCGAGCCATGTTTGATGGCGCGGCAATCCAAGGGTCCATCATGGATTGCTTCGCTATCGCTCGCAATGACCAATTGCGGCCCAAATGAAAAAAGGGCAGCCCCGCGAAGGACCGCCCTTTTCAAACTGGATTGCCTTAAAGACTTAATCTTTAGGCGCGTTCATCCGGCGTTCCGCGATACGGGCGCGCTTACCAGTACGGCCGCGCAGATAGTAAAGCTTCGCACGGCGTACAACGCCGCGGCGGACCACGGTGATGCTGTCCACGATGGGTGCATAAATTGGGAACACACGCTCAACACCTTCACCAAAGCTCATTTTGCGAACGGTGAAATTGCTGTTGATGGAGCGGTTTGAACGCGCGATCACCACGCCTTCAAAGTTCTGAATACGCTCGCGCGTACCCTCGATGACTTTCACGCCGACACGCACAGTGTCACCGGCCTGAAACTCAGGAATCTCTTTGGTTACTTTGCTGATTTCTTCAGCTTCGATTTGTTGGATAAGGTTCATTGACCTTGGTCCTTCTCTTTACGCCGCACGCCAGAGGCAGACTGGACCCGAGCACCCTCATAGCGCTCCCATAAGTCCGGCCTGCGTAACCGAGTGTGATCTTCTGATTGGCGCTTGCGCCATTCTTCGACCTTCGCGTGATCCCCCGATCGCAGCACTTCAGGGATCGCGCGCCCTTCCCACAAAGCGGGCCGGGTATATTGAGGGTACTCAAGCAGACCGTCCTCAAACGACTCCTCCGTACCACTCGAAGCCGCGCCCATTACGCCGGGCAGCAATCGAATGCAAGCATCAAGTATCGCCAGCGCCGCCGGTTCCCCGCCCGATAGGACGATATCGGCAAGGCTAACCTGCTCGATTTGCGGGCGCGCCTCGAAAATGCGCTCGTCAAAGCCTTCGAACCGGCCGCATAAAATGGTGACGCCGGGGCCGGATGCAATTTCGCGAATGCGCTCCTGAGTGATCGGTTTTCCGCGCGGCGTCATGGCGAGGATGGGCGCATCAGGTAGAGCCGCAATGGCATGATCCACCGCGCCGCCCAGCACATCGGCTTTCAGCACCATGCCAGCGCCGCCGCCCGCTGGCGTGCCATCGACATTTTTGTGCTTATCCGTGGCAAAGTCGCGGATCTGCACCGTGTCCAGCGTCCACTTTTCCTCCGCCAGCGCCTTGCCCGCGAGGCTAACGCCCAGCGGTCCGGGAAACATCTCTGGATAGAGCGTGAGTATGGTGGCGGCGAAGGTCAATAGTTGGACCGTAGATGAACATCACGGAATAGCCATTCAGGCGTCCATTTTGGATTCTGCCGGTCATGTGACCAGATAACTTGAATTTCACACCCATCTGAAAATGACCAACGGGAGTTTGTTGCCTTCACGACTAGGGTTGGCTCCAAGGATAGCTGACGGCAACCTTCCACCTGCCTATCCACATACATATCGTAGCCAAATAGGCCGGTTAGAATGGCAAGACATACTGCGATAAGTGGAAGCCAAATCCCGCCAGAGCCCTTCAAAGCATTCTCTTCCTTAACCATCCCATTTCACCCCATCCTTCGCCCGCGTATCGACGTTGAGCTCAAACACGTCAGGGCGCGAATAATGCCCGTCTGTGTCGAGGCTCGCTAGCCCCGTACCAATCTCGGACAAATCTAGCTCAGCGTGCAAAGTCTCTTCACCCTCGCCCGCTATCGCCAAAACCCGTGCATCCGGCGCGATAATCATCGAACCGCCTCGGTTAAGCTGCTCCCCCTCAATCGCATTGAACAGCTCCAGCGCATCGGTATTGCCGCCGACCCGCTCCAACCCATCGAACAGATCATCGCGGTTTTGCACCAGCCCGGCAGCGAGGACGAAGCAGCGCCCCTCCATCGCATAATGCCGGCTAGCAATCGCATAGTCCTCGCGCACAGTCGGCCAGCAGGCGATATGCACCGTCTCGCCCAGATTGTGCATCGCGGCGCGTGCCAGCGGCATCCAATGCTCCCAGCAAATCAAATTGCCCGCGCGGCCCCATTCGGACGTATGCACGCCGAGTGTAGAGCCATCACCGCGCATCCAGATCAGCCGCTCGCCATGCGTTGGCACCAGTTTGCGGTGATCAAGCGGAGGCTGGCCTGCGCGGAACATCAGCTGATTGTTATAAAGGCTTTGCCGCACACGTTCATGCGCGCCGATGGAAATCACCGCGCCGCTCTCATCGCAAAGCTCTTGCAATGGCAGCAGGCGCTCATCACCCGCCACAATCGCCTGATCCAGCATAATCTGGTGGAGCGCTTTGGTGCCCGGATGATCCCACAAGGCCGCACCGGGTGCCTCATCCAACCACAGCGGATAGCCGCCAAGAAAAGTCTCACCAAACGCCACCATTTGCGCGCCATCATCAATCGCGGCTTTGGCGAGGCGCGTTGCTTTCTCAATCCCAGCGGTGAAATCCAGCGGGATTGGTGCGGCTTGGACGATGGCGACGCTGAGGGTGTTGGTCATTCAAAAGTGTCCGAGATATTGCTGCGCTGGCGGTCTAAAGCGCGCGTTAGGAAATGCGCGACCGGCCAACCAAGCAAGCAGAACAATAGCGTTACGATACTGCCCATGAGCAAATCCTCGCTCAACACTGCGTCAGATGCGCCCTCGGCAAAAGAGAATAGCAGGATAGGTCCCACGATTAGCAGCGGAATAGTGATCGTCGCGATGAATATCCGCAGGGCGCGATTCGAGGATGGAAACCACACGGTCAACAAGGCCGCTGCGCCCGATGTGCCCAATATTGCTCCGAACAATAGGATCGCCAATCCTGCAAGAAACTCGGTATCGACTAAGTCCAATGCACCTCTCCGATTGACATCCCTCAATCCTCCGCGAAATCGGCGGCGATCACAAGTTTTGTCTCATCCCATTCCAGCACCGCCTCTTTTGTGAGCGGCACCATAAAGCTCTTCATACCCTTCTCAGGGGCAGGTTCGCGGACGATCTCGATGATGTCGGTCGCGCCGAAATTCTCCACCGCGATCACAGTGCCCACGCGTGTCCCTGCATCCGTAAATGCATCGAGGCCCATCAAATCTGTGTGGTAATATTCGCCCTCGCCCAACGGGGGCAGAACATCGCGCGGAGCGGTCAGGACCGTGCCGCGCATTTTCTCTGCATCATTTCGGTTTTGCACTTCGGCAAAGCGGGCAATCGCCCCGCCCTTGCCATCGTTGCGCACTTTTTTGAGCGTATATGCCGCGCCGGATGCTTTGGCCGTATAGTTTTTGATCTGGGAGAGCGCCTCTGCGCCCTCCCCGAACAATTTCAAACGAACCTCGCCCGCCAACCCATGCGCGCCTGTGACAGCGGCAAATTCGAGGGTTTTGGAAGCAGGCTGGTCCGCCATAATTTCGATCAGTCTTCCGACTTCTCTTCTTTGGCTTCTTCAGCAGGAGCCTCTTCGACCGGTGCTTCTTCAGCTTTCGCTTCTTCTGCAGGTGCTTCGGTTGCCGCTTCTTCAGCAGGCGCTTCTGCCGGAGTTTCCGCAGCGGCTTCTGGTGCCGCTTCTTCTACGGGCGCTTCTTCAGCAGGAGTGTTTTTCGCTTCTTCTTCAGCTTCCTTCGCTGCAGCCGCTTTTTCAGCACGCTCTTCAGCACGCTCATTGGCTTTTTCACCAGGCTTGGCCTTGTTAGGATTGTTACGCGCCTTGCGCTCCATGATGCCCGCAGCGTCGAGGAAACGCAGAACGCGGTCAGAAGGCTGTGCGCCAACGCCGAGCCAATAGCGGATGCGGTCTTCGTTCAGCTTTACGCGGCCTTCGTCGTCTTTGGCGAGCAGAGGGTTATAAATGCCCACTTGCTCCAAATATTTACCGTCGCGAGGCGCGCGGTTATCCGCCGCCACGATGCGGTAGTAAGGACGCTTCTTTGCGCCGCCGCGAGAGAGCCTCAATGCAATTGCCATAATAGTTTACCTTTCAAGTGTAATATTTTGTAATTATTGACTTAAGTCTATTTTTTATCGAGCATGTCGCGCAGTTCAGGCGGCAGCGTCTCGCGGTCAACACCGGGTAATTGAGGCGCGCCTTTGCCGCCGCCTAAGCCGGGCATTCCGCCGCCCATACCTCCGCCAAGACCTGGCATTGCGCCGCCCATTCCGCCGCCACCGAACATGGATGCAAGGCCCTTGAGCCC
>CALFEA010000254.1 GCA_937950385.1 uncultured Altererythrobacter sp.
CGTGCCGCAGCTTTCCGGCGATCAAGCAGAGGTTGCAGGGCGGTTGGTTGAAGCGGTGGAAGCAGCCGATTTTGCGCCATTCCTCATCGACGGTGTCACAGGCTCCGGCAAAACCGAGACTTATTTTGAGCCCATGGCCGCTGCGATTAAAGCGGGCCGCCAAGTGCTGATACTGCTGCCCGAGATTGCGCTGACGGAAAACTTCCTCGTGCGGTTTGAGCAGCGTTTTGGCACGCCGCCAGTGTTATGGCATTCCTCATTGAAATCCACAGAAAGGCGCCGGGCTTGGCGCGCCATTGCCAGCGGCGATGCGCAGGTCGTTGTTGGCGCGCGATCTGCCTTGTTTCTGCCTTATGCAAACCTTGGCCTGATCGTTGTTGATGAGGCGCATGAGGTTTCTTTCAAGCAGGATGACGGCGTGCGCTATAATGCCCGCGATGTCTCGGTTATGCGGGCGCGGTTTGAGAAAATTCCGGTGGTCTTGGCCAGCGCGACCCCTGCGCTGGAAAGCCTCGCTATGGCGGAGAGCGGGGTGTACGAAAAGCTCGACCTCGCCAGCCGCTATGGCGGGGCGCAATTGCCGACGATCCATACGATTGACTTAACGCAGGAAGAGCCAGAACGCGGGCGGTGGCTCGCCAAACCCTTGGTCGCAGCGCTTGAAGACCGGCTGGCTAAGGGTGAGCAATCGCTGCTTTTTCTCAACCGGCGCGGCTATGCCCCGCTGACCCTGTGCCGCAATTGCGGATACCGTTTTCAATGCCCCAATTGCAGCGCATGGCTGGTCGAGCACCGCCTTTCCAAACGTCTCGCCTGCCATCATTGCGGGCATGAAAAGCCGCCGCCTGAAACCTGCCCCGATTGCGGCGAGCCCGATTGCCTCGTCGCCTGCGGGCCGGGCGTAGAGCGCATCGCGGATGAGGTTGCAGAGATTTTGCCAGAAGCCCGCGTGATGGTCGCAACCTCCGATACTTTGGGCTCGCCCGAACGCGCGGCCGCTTTTATCGCGGCGGCAGAAGAAGGCGCGATTGATGTAATCGTCGGCACGCAATTGGTGACGAAGGGCTTCCATTTCCCAGAGCTGACTTTGGTGGGCGTGGTCGATGCCGATCTGGGCCTAGAGGGCGGTGATTTGCGCGCAGCAGAACGCACTTACCAACAAGTCGCACAGGTCGCGGGCCGCGCAGGCCGGGGCGCGAAACCGGGCGAAGTCTTGATCCAGACGCGCCACCCCGATGCCGCCGTCATCGCCGCGCTGGCAAATGGCGACCGCGATGCCTTTTATGCCGCTGAAACCGAGGCAAGAAAGTCGGTCGGCGCCCCGCCCTTTGGCCGCTGGGCGGCGATCATAATCTCAGCTGAGGATGAAAAAGAAGCGCGGCAGGCTGCCAACCGCTTGGGCGATACGCGGCCCAACCTTGATGATGTTATGGTTCTGGGCCCTGCCCCTGCGCCGCTCGCTTTGCTGCGCGGGCGCTATCGTTACCGCTTTTTGATCAATGCGCGCCGCTCCGCCAGTTTGCAGAATGTGCTGCGGCAATGGACGAGCAGCCAAAGCTTTGCGCCCGGTGTCCGCGTGGGGATTGATATTGATCCCTATAGTTTCGTCTAAATCGCGCGCCCTTTCGTAGCTAACCCCATGACTGACCTTACCCTTATCCCGATCCTTGGCGATCAATTGACCCGCACCCTATCTAGCCTGCGCGGGCAGACCAAAGACGGCAGCGTCATCCTGATGATGGAGGTCTGGGACGAGGCGACTTATGTCAAACACCACAAGCAAAAAATTGCGCTGATCTTTTCAGCCATGCGGCACTTTGCTGAGGAATTGCGCGCAGATGGTTGGACCGTCGATTACACCCGCCTCGATGATCCGGACAATGCTGGCAACTTTACCGGCGAGATTGCCCGCGCGATTGAACGCCATGACCCCGCCCAAATCCGCGTGACAGAGGCAAGCGAATGGCGCGTGCTTCAAGCAATGGAGGAATGGCCCGACAAATTTGCATGCCCCGTCACGATCCTGCCCGATGATCGCTTTATCGCAAGCAAATCCGAATTTGCCGACTGGGCAGAGGATCGCAAGGCGCTGACGATGGAGCATTTCTACCGCGAAATGCGCAAGAAAACGCAGCTTTTGATGGATGGCGACAAGCCGGAGGGCGGCAAATGGAATTATGATGCGGACAATCGCGAGGCTCTGGAGGGCGCATTGTTTGTGCCGCCCCGCCCGCGCTTCGCCTCCGACACAATCACCAGCGAAGTTTTGGAATTGGTCGAGACGCGCTTTCCTGATCATTTCGGCGCGCTGACCCCGTTTGAATGGCCCGTCACCCGCGAAGAGGCGCTGAAAGCTGCAGACGCGTTTTTCGCTGAACGGATTGAGCAATTTGGCCCCTATCAAGATGCGATGGTCTATGGCTCAGACGATCTTTATCACTCCATGCTTTCCACCAGCATCAACATTGGCCTGCTTGATCCGATCGAGCTGTGCGAACGCGCCGAGATTGCTTACAAGCAAGGCAAAGCGCCGCTCAATTCTGTCGAGGGTTTCATCCGCCAGATTATCGGCTGGCGCGAATATGTGCGCGGGTTTTATTGGTATTTCACACCAGCATTGGCCGAAGCGAATGAGTTGGAGGCCACTCGCCCTTTGCCAGAGTTTTTCTGGACCGGTCAGACTGATATGCGCTGTTTATCGGATAGCATTCGCTCCACCCATAATAACGCCCATGCGCACCATATTCAGCGGCTAATGGTGCTGGGCAATTTCTGCCTTCTGGCGGGTATTGACCCGGGCGAAGTGCAAGACTGGTTCCTCGCCGTTTATGCCGATGCGTTTGAATGGGTTGAGCTGCCCAATGTCGCCGGCATGATCCTTTATGCAGATGGCGGCAGGCTGGCGACCAAGCCCTATGCGGCCAGCGGCAATTACATCAACAAAATGTCCGATTATTGCAAGGAATGCCGCTATAAAGTCAGCGTCAAAACCGGCGAGGATGCCTGCCCGTTCAATCCCCTTTATTGGCACTTTATGGACCGCCACCGCGACCGGCTGAAAAGCAACCACCGCATCGGGCGCATCTATGCCAATTGGGACCGGATGGGTGAGGAAAAGCAAAGCGAATATTTGCAAAGCGCGCAGAAATTCCTCGACACATTGGAGCCAGCAAGCAAGGGTTGGGCAAGAGATTAATCTAGGAGAAGCTTGAGCTATGTTGACCATTCACCACCTGCGCATTTCGCAAAGCGAGCGCATCGTCTGGCTGTGCGAGGAATTGGGCCTCGAATATGATCTCAAGCTTTATAACCGCGACCCAGAAACGCGCCTTGCACCTGCCGAATTGAAAGCGCTGCACCCGATGGAAATTGCGCCGCTGATCCAAGATGGCGACACGCTTTTGGGGGAAAGCGGCGCGATCATAGACTACATCGTGGGCAAGTATGCGCCCGATACGGATTTAGTACCAGGCCCGGACCATCCCGATTTTGCCGATCATTTGTATTGGTATCACTTCGCCAATGCGACATTGATGACCAATGGCATGATGAGCATCGCGGTGAATGCCGTGGGTGCAGAAATGCCGCCGCCGCTTATGAAGCGCATCACCAATGCATGGGCCGCGATTGAGCGGCGTCTGGGCGAGGCAGATTATTTTGGCGGCGCGCAGCTAACCACAGCGGACATTATGCTCGGCTTCTCGCTCACCACAGCGCGCGCATTTAACGATATGAGCATTGAGCACATGCCCAATTTGCAGGCCTATTTGAAGCGAATCGGCGCACGCGATGCCTACAACCGTGCCTTCGCCAAGGCCGAACCGGGCATGCCGCCAAAGCTGGATTGATCCGGTGATTGCAATATATGATGCATTTTGCACACAATCAGGCAAACTTCGTGTGACATAAGAAGTTTGTTATTGGCATAGACGCAGAGGCTGTTCTATTGGGCGGTGAAACTTCAAGATTTAAAAGGTATATTTACATGAAGAAAATCGGACTTATCGCTGGTAGCATCGCGCTTGCAGCTACACCTGCATTGGCTGAAACGCAGCGCAATGCAGAGCCTGTAACCGGCGAAAGCGGAATCGAAGGAATGAGCACTGTTGGTCTTATCCTCAGCGTTATCGCGGCGGGCATTCTCGCTGGAACGATTTTCTTCTCCGGCGATGACGGTGATGATGAGCCTGTAAGCGCGTAATTGCCTGACAGCTTAGACGGTTAGTCTATAAAGAGGCCTCGGGTTTTCCCGGGGCTTTTTTGTTTCTGCTAACATCGTTTAGGAGCAGCATTGGTTCATCCGCCAAACGCTTTTGTTGCTACGGCTTCAACGCTCGCCATCGCCTCGCGCCAAGGCCCCGGCCCATAACTAATCCGCGACACGCCTAGCTCAGCCAATTGCGCATTAGCCAGCATGCCCGGCAATCGCATGGCATTGATCGGCGCAGCGGCTTCTGCGCACATACGCTGGATCAAATCTGGATCACTGAGACCCGGCACAAAGACGCAGCCCGCTCCTGCTGAATGATAAGCATTTGCCCGGAGAATAGCCGCTTCAACCAATTCGCCGCGATTGGGATCCTCGCCGGCCATCAAGGGCCCAAGGAAAGTGTCGGTTCGCGCATTCACAAACAGTCCCGCCTCACTCACCGCAGCAATGCGTTCGGCCTGTGCATTCACATCGCGCAGCCCCTCGCCGCCGATCAACCGGTCTTCCAGATTGCAACCAATGGCGCCCGCATCAACGAGCATCGCTGCATTCTTGGCAAGCGTCTCCAAGTCGCCCGCAAAACCGCTTTCCATATCCACAGTAAGCGGCAAGCCAGAAATCACGCCCGCGATCTGACGCGCAGCCTCCACCAATGCGCCAAAGGGCATGGCTTCGCCATCATCAAACCCTTTCGCACCGGCCAAGCCTGCGCTGCCCGTTGCAATCGCTTTTGCCCCTGCTTTAGCAACCGCCTGCGCGCTGCCTGCATCCCAAATATTGAACAATATGAGCGGTGCGCCCGGCTGGTGGAGCGCTGCAAATTCTGATTTGGTCATGCTAGAATAACTCCTCTTGAGTTTTGTTGGTTTTGGCGTCTTCGCGCTTCAACAATTCTGCCTTGATTTTCGTCCCATAGGCATAGCCGCCAATGCTGCCATCGGCCTGCACCACGCGATGGCATGGGATCAGCACAGCGATATTATTCGCCCCATTTGCGCCGCCAACTGCGCGGCTGGCCTTGGGATTGCCGAGAGCAGCGGCAAGCTCGCCATAGCTGCGCGTTTCGCCGGCAGGAATTTCGCGCAAAGCCTGCCACACGCTTTGCTGAAAGGCCGTGCCTTTCACATCCAGCGGAATATCGCGGGCCGTTCCTGGCTCTTCTACCGCGGCCAAAACCCGCGCAAACAGATCGCGAAAAGCATCACCGCCTTCGATCAATTCCGCCTTAGGAAAGCGCGCGCGCAATTCGGCCTCGCCCTCGCCAAAAGCCAGACAGCATACGCCTTTATCGGTGGCCGCGACCAACATGCCCCCCAAAGTCGTTGGCATCACGGCCCAATGCACCGTGCGCCCTGCCCCGCCGCCAGACCAATCGCTTGCCGTCATGCTCATTTTGCCCTTCATCCCGTCGTAAAAGCGCGAAGGCGCGCTATAGCCTGCTTTATAGATTGCGCCGCTCACGCTGTCCTCGCTCACCAATGCTTCCCGCGCACGCTCCTCTCTTAGCGCGCGCCCGTAAGCTGCTGGTGAGAGCCCTGTTGCTCGTTTGAAAATACGCTGAAAATGGGTCTGCGAATAGCCGGTTAGCACGCCTAATGCGGCCAGACTTGGCGGCGTTTCAGCCTCTTTAATCGCCGCAATGGCTTGCGCAATTGCCGCTTCCTCGCGCGATTGTTGGTCAGGAGCGCAGCGTTTGCAGGCGCGCAAACCCGCCGCCTCTGCGCCTTCGCAGCTGTCATAGAAATGCACATTCTTGCGCAATGGCATGCGCGCTGCACAGGACGGTCGGCAATAGATCCCAGTGGAATGCACGCCGGTAACGAACACGCCATCATAGCGGCGATCCTTTGCCGCTGCGATCCGCCAACGCGCATCATCATCAAGAGAAGCGTTATCCATCATTGCCCCCTTCTGTCATGAAATGTGCGGGCCTGCATCCCGATGCTTGCGGTCAATGTAAAAAGCCGAGTAAAGATGCATCCAATGGACCGGATACTCATCAGCATCGCTGCGCTCTTTGCGCTCCTCATTCCCGTGCACGCCTCAGCCGATCAAGGCGATATCGACGCCGCTGCCCGCGGGGTCGTGCGCGTCGTGCTGATCGGATCGGATGGCGAGGAGGTCTACCCCGTCAGCCACGGCTCCGGCTTTGCCATAACCCCGACCAAAATTCTCACCAATGCGCATGTTATCAAAGAAGCATTGCAGGACGACACGCTGGAAATTGGCATTGTCCCCAGCCAAGGCGAAGAGGCTGCCTATGGCAAGCCGCTGGCGGTCAGCCCGCGCAATGATTTGGCCTTGATCGAAATAACTGAGGGCAGCTTACGCCTGCCGCCGCTGACGATGGCGGGCCGGTCTGGCGGCGATATGGGTGAGGTGAGCTCGGTTGGCTATCCGATGAATGTTGACCGCGCGCAAGGCCTAGAGATTGGCGATATTTTCCGTGCTCAACCGCCGGTGAAAAGCCGCGGGTTTTTGTCAGGCGCGCGTCCTTCGCGCCAATTCGATACGATATTGCACACAGCGCCGATTGCCCGCGGCAATTCAGGCGGGCCATTGCTGGATGGATGCGGACGCGTGCTGGGCGTAAACAGTTTTGGCGCGGATAGTGATGGGTCTGATGCAGAGTTTTACTTCGCTGTATCCATGCGCGAAGTTCTCCCCTTCCTGCGCGACAATGGGGTGGAGCCGCAGGTCAACGCCCTTCCCTGCCGTTCAATTGCAGATTTGAATGCCTCTGAGGCTGCAAGGCTGGAAGAAAAGCGCGAGGCCGCGCGCGCGATCATGGAAAAGCGCGATGCAGAAATCAGCGCAAAACGCGAGCGGGCACAATTGGAAGCGCAGCTTGCGGTGATGAACGAGCGCGAGAATATGATGGCGATGGCAATGCTCGCCTTGTTGGTGGCCATCGGCGCAGGCTATTTCGCGATACAGGCGCGGCGCGAAAGCGCGCTTTACGAAGAGGATGATGAAGAGAACAACTCGCGCAAATTGATGGGCTTTAGCGCCTTGGCCGTTGCGGCCGTGCTAGCGGCGGGCTTCCTTTGGATCAGCCGCCCTGGCCTGGAAGATATAGATCGGCGTATTGCTGCGGCGATGAATGAGGATGGCGATCCTAACGAAGGCGTAGAAAGCACTTCTGAAGAAGGCACTCTTATATGTACCCTCGTCCCAGAGCGCAGCCGCATCACAGGCGCACGCCAAGACGATGTCGAATTTGCATGGGCAAGCGATGGATGCGTGAATGACCGCACGCAATATGGCCTCAAAAATGCCGAATGGACCCGTGTGTTTGTGCCCAATAATGAGGATGCGGTGGCGATTAACACCTATGATCCTGAAACGCGCACCTTCCGCACGGACCGCTATTTGCTTGGGCAAAATGATATGGAGCTGGCCCGCGAAGCACGGGGCAAATACAAACCGCCGCAATGCGGTGTGACCGATGCCTCGCGCACTTTGGGCGAACAGCAATCAGGCGTGCG
>CALFEA010000255.1 GCA_937950385.1 uncultured Altererythrobacter sp.
TGTCGCAAGAGCAAGGGGGCAATATGTCCTGCTGCTCAATACAGACACCCTTGTCCAAAAAGGGGCGATCGATGAGCTGGTGGCTTTTGCCAAGGCGCGTCCAGAAGCCAAGATTTGGGGCGGGCGGACAGTGTTTGGTGATGGCTCGCTCAATCCGACTTCTGCTTGGGGCAAGATTACACCATGGAGCGTGACCTGCATGGCGACGGGATTGGCGGCCATGTTCCCAAATTCCAGCCTGTTCAATCCGGAATGCTATGGTGGCTGGCAGCGGGATAGCGAGCGGCCCGTTGACATTGTTCAAGGCGCATTTTTCCTAATTGAACGCGATTTTTGGGAAAAGTTAGGCGGCTTTGACCCGGCTTTTTTCATGTATGGCGAAGAGGCAGATTTGTGCCACCGTGCGCGGGCTCTTGGCGCAGATCCGCGGATGACGCCGCAGGCTCAGATCATTCACTATGGCGGGCAAAGCAGCGCCTCTCAATGGCGTAAAATTATCTATGTGTATGGCGCAAGAATGGGCCTGATTGAGCGTTATTTCGCGCCGCACTGGCGGCCCTTTGGCCGGATTATGATGAAATTTGCCGCCGCGTGGCGCGCCTTAACCTATGGCGCGGCGGCAGTATTTAGCGACCGGTATGTAGAGGCTGCTGGGAATTGGCGCACGGTGTGGCGGCGGCGTGATTCATGGCGCGATGGCCCTGTGAAGGCCCAAGTGGATTAGTCCGCTATTGCTTGCACCAGACCTTGTGCAAATTGTTGAGCAATGGAGCTTTCTGTAAAGGCCTGCGCCTGGCTGCTATTTTGCCACTGGGCCAGCTCCGCTTTCAGTCTGGCTTCGTTGCGGCATAAATGCGCAATCGCCCGGGCTATGTCCGCAGGGTCTCTTGGATCAGCCGGAATAGCAAACGGAAGATCGTCAAAATAACCATCGACCGCGCGCCCTTTTGGATAAATGATCGGCAATCCGGCGAAGAGCGCTTCGATAAAAACCAGCCCGAAACTCTCGGCCAATGACGGCATTACAAAACCAATCGCTGTATTGAGGTGCTTGCTCAGGTCGCTGCGCTGAGGGGGGCTGGAAAACTGAATATTCGCGGCATTTGCTGCCTTTTTGCAATCGACCAATTCTGTGTCTGTGCCACTACCAATAACATGCAAGATTGGGATGTCTGGCTGGTCTTGCAGAAGCCGCATTGCTGCGCCTAACCCTGACAAATTCTTGGTCTTGTGCCTGCCCAAATGGAAAAGCGATATTATGCTATCGCCGCTTGTCTTTGGCGCAATAATGCTGGTCAGATCAGCGGCGAGATCGGTCGGACACGGCAGTATTTGGGCGGGTCCAGACCGCACACCAAGCTTGGCTTCAACCTCATCCAATGCCCAAGGCGCAAAAGGAAAAACAACCGCCGCGTCATGGAAGACTGTGCGAAAAACACGATTCAAATCAGGCCGTGCGCGCAAGATTTTGGTATCAGTATTGCCTTGGATCGATAGGGCATAGGGCACGCCCAGCGCTTTGGCTGCGCGGGCTGCTGCAATCCCTTCGATTGTAAGCTTGTGCCCAATGATTAGGTCCGGCTTTCCATCGGTAAGTGCAAATTGCGCAATCCAGTCACCCAGTCGCCCCAGCGCCGTCTTGTGTAAAATACCTTTTGCCGGGGCGCGATATTCGGCCGCCACCCCGCGCTCAAACGCCTCTTGCCTTCCAATCGCGCCGGCATGCCTTTGGGAAAACACTGTACCTTTCGTCCAATCGCTAATGCTGGGTGATACTCTGTTTAGGGATATGACACGGTGATCAAATTGGTCATCCGTCAGCGCCAAAAGGCGCGCGATAACCGGTGTTTTATTGGCCTCTATCGGATCAGGAAAGTCGCCGGAAATATGCAGGATATGCGGCTGGCGGCTGGAGGTCATAGGGCGCGTTATTTAGAATAGCTGTAATAGCGATATTCAGAGCCATATTGCTCGCCTGCTTCCAGCGCTTTGAATTTGGTAAGAACGACCCCGACCAAATTGGCGCCAACACCGCGCAACCGGCGTACGGCGGCTTTTGCTTGCCCGCCATTCACGCGGTTCGCCTCTGCCACAAAAATCGTCGCATCGACATGGTTTGCCAGAAGCGGCGCGTCGGCGATGCCCATCACGGGTGATGCATCAAAGATGATCCGCGCATATTCGCCGCGATGTTTGGTCAAAAATTCAGTCATCATCGATGACGACAATAGCTCCACCGGATTAGGCGGGACTTTACTAATGCACAAAACGTCTAGATCTGGGGAAGTGCCTGGCAGCAAGGCCTCTTCTAAAGTGGCATTGCCGGTCAACACTTCGACAAAACCTATTTCCGGCTTGGCTAACCCAAGGTGAGAATGCACCGAAGGGCGGCGCAAATCGCCATCGATCAGCAGCACTTTTTGGCCGAGCATCGCCATTTGCTCCGCCACCATTATGGCGCTGGTTGTCTTGCCCTCTGATGCTTGGCTGCTGGTGAATTGCAACACCTTGTGATCGCGGGGCACGACATAATCCAAAGTGGACCGGATCGACGCATAGGCTTCTGTCAGGGCGCTGTAAGGATTGCTGGACTGGTTAGTGAGATCA
>CALFEA010000256.1 GCA_937950385.1 uncultured Altererythrobacter sp.
CATCACCCGTGATCTTGCCGGTGGCGGGTCATTGGGCGGCCCTGCAAAACATTGCGCAATCTCCATCCAAGCCTTTGCATTGGGGCCGGTAACTTCCAGCGATGTATCGGCAATATTGCGGGTTTGGGTGACGACTTGGCAGAACTCTTCAGCGGAGCCTTTGATCTGCTCGCCCTCTGCCTTGTCGCCCAGCACCCATTCAGCCCCAGATGGCGCGGTTAGCACCAATTGCGGGCGCGGCTCTGGCACATCCATTTTGCGGTTCACGAATGTCCAACCGTATGTGTTGAGGCCCAGAACTGCGATGTTTTCAATCCCGTCGGCTGACTGGCGCACCGCTCCCAATTCGTCATAAATTGCCTGCGCGTGGCTCCAAGTTTCCATCAGCCGCGCGGTGATGCTGGAGCGCGCGCTCATGCTCGGGCCGAACCATGGCAAGCGCGCCTTCGGGTCGATATCGGTAAAGGCATCGGCGAGCTTGGGATAAAATTCCGCCCATAGGTCGAGCAGCGCAGGGCCAGTGAGGCCGCCGCAATATTCCGCCTCTACCTCAGCCATGGGCATCGAAGAAAGTTTTGCGCCCATATCACGCTTGAAACCGTCCAAGCCTTCCTCGCCAGACAGTGACAGGAAAGCGGCATCATTGAACATATGCAAATGGTGGAGGATGCGGTCGAAAGTCCAGTCTTTGAACCCCGTTGCCCGCGCAAAATCATGGGGTTCAACGCCGCGCAAAAGCGCCTCTATGCTCGCGCATTCCGCGCGGAAATCTTCAGCTTGTTTCATGAGCGCAGCATTGCCAGCAATCCGCCGCTGCGATCAAGCGCCATAATGTTAGGCGCTCATCAGCTCTTTCAATTTCTTGAGCGCCGAGCTGCGCAATTGATGCACGCGCGGGACGCTCACCTCCAACACTTCGGCAATCTCTGTCAGGTTCATTTCCTCGACTGACCAGCGAGCAGCGCAAATATGCCGAGCTGATCTTGGAATCGGGCGAATCCATGGTCGTCTTGCTCAACGATATTCTCGACATTGCAAAGATTGAGGCCGGCAAGATGACTGTCGTCCAAGAGCCCACCAATGTGCGTGATCTTGTCACCAGCTCGACCAGCATGATGAAGGCGGCCGCACGTCAAAAAGGCTTGCAGCTAACCGTGTCGATTGATGAACGGATACCGCGGGAATTGATGTTGGATGGGCTGCGGGTTCGCCAAGTGCTTTCCAACCTTATCGGCAATGCGATTAAGTTCACCGATAAGGGCGCGGTTGATGTGTGCCTGAAGCCAGCGACCGTGCCCGAAAGCGAGCCGGGCGAGATTATCGAATTCTCCATCGCCGACACTGGGGTTGGGATCGCACCGGAATGGCAATCGGTTATATTTGATCAATTTGTGCAAGCCGATGGATCAAGCCGCCGCACGCATGGCGGCACGGGTCTTGGTCTGCCGATTAGCCGCAAATTGGCGCAATTGATGGATGGCACTTTGACGCTTGAAAGCCGCGAGGGCGAAGGGACTTTAGTCGCCTTGCGCATTCCGCTGATCCGGGTTTCCTCCGCGCGCGCATCCTCGGCAAAGCCTGCATCAAAAGGCGGCGCGGCGACCCCGGGAAAACCGCGCTTTACCGCCGAGCCTCTCGAGAGGTTCTCACCACGCAGAGGCAAAGTCTTGGTCGCAGATGATTGCGATGTGAACCAAATGCTGATGCAGGACATGCTCTCCAACCTTGGGTATTTGGTCATCACCGCTGCCAGCGGGGCAGAGGCTGTGGCCAAGGTCCACGAAGCGAAAGCCGCAGGCGCGCCTGTCGAGCTGATCTTAATGGATGTGCAAATGCCCGATATTGATGGGCTGGAGGCAACGCGCCGCCTGCGTGAGGACGGCTTTGATGCTGCGCAATTGCCAATCATCGCACTAACGGCCAGCGCGTTTCAGGGCGATGTGGAGGCGTGCCTTAGAACCGGAATGCAGCAGCATTTGGCAAAACCCATCGGCCAGCGTGATTTGATCGCAGCGATTGATCGCTGGCTGGTGCATGCGCCTTAAATTGACCTAGCCAGCATCACGCGCAGCAAGTTCGCGCAAATTCGCCTCATGCTTGCTTTTGTCGATGGTGTAACGGCTGATCGCGAACAGCATGATCGTCCATAGCACCCATAATGTCGGCGCATAGACCGCGCCCAATTGCCACAATTTCTCATCCGACGCATTGGCCGCTGCCTCGCCTTGCGGGAAGGCAATTACGCCCAGCAATAGCCCGGCCATCGCCCCGCCAAGGCCAACAGACGCCTTGCGGGTAAAGGTAATCGCGGCGTAAAATACGCCTTCGCTGCGGCGGCCGGTTTTCAACTCGCTTTGCTCTACCAACTCGGCAATCATCGAATAGCTGATCGATTGAAAAGCAATAATCAGGCCCAGGTCGAGCGTGTTGATCGCCGCCACGATCGGGAACAACATCGGGTCGCCATTCTCCGGCAATAGGCCCATCAAGCGCAAGACGACCGCCATGGGCGCGATGGTAAAGGCGATGCAGCCGATGACGATAACTGCGCGTTTTTTGCCGAACATCCTCACAGCCTTGGGCGCCATAAACAGGCTGATCGCAGCGGACACAAACACCAGCAATGTCCAAACGAATATCTGCGCTGGGCTAAAGCCCCAGAAGAAGGACAGCAGCAAAAAGGCGAGCGCGGCGGAAAAGCCGCTGGCTATATGTCCAAACAGGGTCGCGATGAAAAGCGCGCCAAAGCTCTTGTCGCGCAAAGTTTCTAATATCTCAGCAAAAATTGCGCGGATGCTGCGCGTCTCGCGTGCCGGTGCCTCGCGCAATTGCGGGATATAGGAATGGGTGCCGACCGCTGAAACCAAGATTGCCACCAGCATGGTGACAGAGGCGATAATGCCATAAGTGGCATAGCCTTCGCGGTTGAGGGAGCCTTCGGAATATTCCGCTGTCGCGACCAGCAATACGCCCCACATCAACACGCTCATCGCATTGCCGCCTGACCAGCCAAAGAACAGGCGGAAGGATTGCAGCGTCGTGCGCTCCTCATAATCCTGCGTCAATTCTGGCATTAATGCAGAGCTGGGCGTTTCATAGAAAGTGATCAAAGTGCGGATCACAATTGCCAATATCAGCACATACCAAAACAATGCTGTCTCGCTCCAATCAGGCGGGTTCCACAGCAGGAAATAGGTCAGCGCAATGGGCACAGCGGCGGCATACATAAAGGGATGGCGGCGGCCCCATTTGCTGCGGAAATTGTCCGACCAATAGCCAACCAAGGGATCGCTGAAAGCATCGGCCACTAGCGCGATAAATATCGCCAATCCGACCAGAGCCGGGTCAAGCCCAACGACTGTGCCGTAAAACAACAGGAGGAAATAGTTGAAGCCCCCATCCTTGATCCCAAAGGCGGCAGAACCAAAGCCGTAAGCAAGCTTTGTTTGCAGCGGCAGCTTGGATGCGGGGGTTTGGGTCAAATCGCTTCGCCTGCCGCAGCAAGCATTTTCTTCGCCATCACAAGATGCGGAATATCGACCATTTTGCCGTCTATTCCCAACGTGCCTGCATCAGGGTTTTCGGCAAAGGCGTTCACGATTTTGCGCGCATGGGCGAGTTCTTCATCACTGGGGGTAAAGGCCCGGTTGATGATCGCGACTTGCGCCGGATGGATTGCGAGCCGCCCGATATAACCATCGCGCCGCGCCTTGCGGCAATCCTCCTCCAGCCCTGCGGGATCTTTGAAATCGGTATAAAGCGTGTCGATCGGCGCGGTGCCCGCATTGGCGGCGGCGAACAGACATTGCGCCCGCGCCACGGCAAAGGGAAACGTCCATTGCCCGTCTTCATCCTTATTGGCGGTAATGCCCAGGGCCGCGCCCAAATCCTCAGCGCCCCATGTCAGGCCCAGCAAGCGCGGGTGAGCGGGCGCATAGCTGCCAAGGTTGAACATGGCTGCCGGTGTTTCGGTTGCCACGACCACAATTTTGATGAAGCCGCGCGCCATACCGTGGGCCGCTTCAATGGGTTCAATCATTCGGGAAAGCGTGGCCACATCCTCGCCGCCATTCGCCTTTGGCAGGACAATGCCGGAAAGGCCCGGGCGCACAATCGCTTCCAAATCGCCTTGGGTCAGGCCAGTGTCGAGCGGATTGACTCGCACAAAAAGGCGCGATGCAGCAAGGCCCGCTTGCCCAATCCAACCGGCGACTTTTGCGCGGGCCTCGGCCTTTTGCGAAGGCGCGACCGCATCTTCCAAATCGCAAATGATGACATCGGGCGCATGATCACCCTCAGCGCCGGTAGCCTTGGCAAATTTTCGGTCTGAATCGCCGGGAACAAATAGGAAGCTACGCATTTTCATGGGTTCGGTTGTCCTTTAGTCTGGCCGCTTCATCATCAGCGCACCGCGCAAGGTGGTGCAGACCACTTCATCGCGCTGGTTCAGGCCAAGATGTTCAAAGCTCACAATGCCTTGAGTGGGGCGCGATTTGCTTTCCCGCAAATCCATGACCTTGGTCACGGCGCGGATTGTATCGCCTGCAAAAACCGGCTTTGGGAATTTGGTTTCGCTCATGCCGAGATTGCCGACCGTGGTGCCAAGCGTGGTATCTTGCACCGACAATCCGATCACCAAACCCAGCGTGAAAAGCGAATTGACGAGCGGTTTTCCAAACTCGGTCGTTTCGGCATAGGCATGGTCAATATGCAATTGTGCGGGGTTATAGGTCATGGCGGAGAACCACATATTGTCCGCCTCCAGCACGGTGCGGCGCACTTCATGCTCGAATGTTTGACCCACGCTAAATTCTTCAAACCACAGACCTGCCAATGGCCATCCCCCTTATGCTTGTGATCCTTGCTTAATCCACTCGCCTACGCATTGCACGCCTCATCTGATTGGCCTAGATGGTGGACCAATATTTCGGCTCTTAAATGGGGCTTTTTAATGCAGGACATGTGCAAGCGATGAGCGGGTCAGACCATAGCAAAAAAGATGGCGAAAAGGCGAGTGATCCAGTCGTCCGCAGCTTTACCCAGGACGGTGTCGAAACCTACGAAGCCAGTATTGAGGGTGAGACAATCCAGTGGGATAAGCATCTGACTTATGGTCATCATTTGCAGATTGATCAGCTGTTATCGGCGCAAAGGCCGGTGTCGGATAAGCCCGATGAAATGCTGTTTATCATCATGCATCAGACGATGGAGCTGTGGCTGAAATTGATGCTGCATGAAACCCGCGTCGCCATCGCGGAATTGCGCGCCGATGAGTTGCGCAAATCGGCCAAAACCTTGGCGCGGCTGGGCACAATTGTGCGTCATATGGTGCATTCTTGGGATGTGCTGGCCACGTTGACGCCGCCCGATTTTCTCACTTTTCGCGGGGTTTTGTCCAAGGCATCAGGCTTTCAATCGCGGCAATATCGCGAGCTGGAATTTCTGCTGGGCACGAAACGCGCGGATTTGATCTTGGTGCATAAGGATGATGCAGGCGCGCAGGCACAGCTGACAAAGACGCTGGAAGAACCATCGCTGTATGACGAAGTGCTGCAAGTTTTGGCGCGCGCGGGCCTCCAAATCCCAGCCGATAAATTGGAGCGTGATTGGGCGCAGCCTTATACGCCCGATAGGCAGGTTGAGGCGGCGTGGTTGACGATTTATTCTGACACCGAAACCCACTGGGACCTCTACCGCTTGGGTGAGCAAGTCACTGAACTTGAGTATTATTTCCAAGAATGGCGGTTCAAACATATGAAAACCGTCAGCCGCGTTATCGGGCAGAAAATGGGCACGGGCGGATCATCGGGTGTGGGCTATTTGATCAAGGCGCTCGACCTGCATTTCTTCCCAGAGCTCTGGTCAATGCGCACGCGGATGGAAGCGGGGCCTTCGCAATGAAGACGCCGCGCATTTGGGATATTTCGCAGCCTATTCATGCTGGCACCCCTGTTTGGCCGGGTGAGCAAGCGGTCGCCGTCACGCGGCATGCCGAGATTGGCGATGATTGCCCCGTCAATATCGGCGCGCTTTCTATGGGACTTCACACCGGAACCCACGGAGATGCGCCGCTGCATTATGATGCGGGCGGCAAGGCCAGTGCGGATTGCGGGCTTGAGCCATATGTCGGGCCATGCGCGGTATTGGATGCGCGCGGGTCTGGCGGGCGGGTGGAAGAAAGCGATCTGGATTGGGGCACGATTGCAGGTTCGCAGCGGGTTCTCATCCGCACATATGAGCATTTTCCGCATGACGCTTGGGACGAAAATTTCACCGCGATTGCGCCTGAAGTGATTGATCGATTGGCAGCGCAAGGCGCGCAATTGATCGGGGTTGATACGCCCTCGCTTGACCCGCAAAACTCCAAGACAATGGATGCGCATCATGCTGTGCGTGCCGCTGATATGCGGATTTTGGAGGGGCTTGTCCTCGACGATGTGGAGCCGGGCCGGTATGAGCTCATTGCTCTGCCGCTGGCAATTGCGAGCGGGGATGCCAGCCCGGTTCGGGCGATTTTGCGGGAGCTTAGCGAATGAGCGATTTGATCGAGCAAGCCCGCGCATTGGATGGCGCGGATCCC
>CALFEA010000257.1 GCA_937950385.1 uncultured Altererythrobacter sp.
ACTTGCGAACGAAATTCTCTCTGGCTCCAAGTTCCTTGATACACCCGGCCTGCTCGAAAGTCTGCGATGCCAAGTTTTTGAAAAGCTCACCGCCGACGTTCCCAAATATCCTGCGCTGGCTGTGGCGCGCAAAAAATGGACTGGAGAAGCCTAAATGGATTTCGCAATTGAACCCGCCCTTGCAGCCTATCTTGATGAGCTTGATGCATTCATTGATGCCGAGATTACTCCGCTGCAAATGCAGGATGATAACAACCGGTTCTTTGATCACCGCCGCGAGGATGCGCGCACCGATTGGGAGCGCGAAGGTCTGCCCAATGAGCAATGGGAGGCGCTGCTAAAAGAAGCCACCGCGCGCGCTGATAAAGCGGGGCATTGGCGCTTTTCCGCGCCGAAGAAATATGGCGGCAAGGATGGCTCCAACCTGTGGATGGCGGTGATCCGCGATCACTTTGCGCAGCGCGGGCTTGGCCTCCACAATGATCTGCAAAATGAGCACAGCATCGTTGGTAATTTCCCTTTTGTCGAAATGTTCGAGCAATTCGGAACCGAGGCGCAGAAGGAAGAGTTCATCAATGGCGGCTTTGCCCGCACCAAGCGCGTTGCCTTTGGCCTGACCGAGGCAGAGCACGGCTCGGATGCAACCCATATGGAAACGCGCGGCGTGGCAGAAACCCGCAATGGCGTGGATGGCTACCGCATTGATGGCGAGAAAATGTGGATCACCGGCATGCACAAAGCCACCCATTGCGCCGTTTTTGCGCGCACATCGGGCGAGGCGGGGGCGGCCAAAGGGATCACTTGCTTCCTCGTGCCAAACCCCACAGACGGCCTCAAAATAGAGGAATGGATGTGGACCTTCAACATGCCCACCGATCACCCGCGCCTGTCCATCACCGACGTATGGGTGCCGGAAGCTGCGATCCTTGGCGAGGAGGGACGCGGCCTCGCGCTCGCGCAAAGTTTCGTCCATCAAAACCGCATCCGGCAAGCCGCATCGTCGCTGGGCGCTGCGACCTATTGCATTGAGGAAAGCGTCAAATACGCCCGCGCGCGCAAGCCCTTTGGCGAGGAATTGGCGAAAAACCAAGCGATCCAATTCCCTCTGGTGGAGCTGGCGACGCAATGCGAAATGCTGCGGATGTTTATCTACAAAACCGCATGGCAGATGGACAATATGCCGCATAAAGAGATTGAAAAGACGATCTCTGACAAGGTTTCTATGTGCAATTATTGGGCGAACAGACTTGTGTGCGAGGCAGCAGACCGTGCGATGCAAACCCATGGCGGTATCGGCTATTCTCGTCACAAACCGTTTGAGCATATTTATCGCCACCACCGCCGTTACCGGATCACAGAGGGCGCTGAGGAAATACAAATGCGCAAAGTTGCTGCCTATTTGTTCGGCTATTTGGGGCCGCGTAAGGGCGAGTTTTCATAGTGAGAAACTTGCGCTAGAGCTTTCGAAAATTACACACTTTGCCAAGGAACCTCTGCATGACTTCCACAATCGCTTTTGCTGCCCGTCTGACTATGGGCGCATCCTTGCTTGCCTCCGCTAGCGTTCTTGCCGCGCAATCTGCGCCGATTGTGCAGCCCGGCGCGCCCGGATCACAGGGCCGCGTTTTGACCGCAGAAGAAGCGACCAAGCTGGCGGGAACCAGCCATTCGCCCGCTGATGTGACCTTCATGCAAGGGATGATCCTGCATCATCAGCAAGCGGTGGATATGGCGGTGCTGGTCAAAGATCGGACCAATCGCAAAGAGATCGTGACGATTGCTGGCCGGATCGAAGCGAGCCAGTCCGATGAGATCAGATTCATGCAAACTTGGCTGCAAGAACGCAGCGAAAAGGCGCCTTTGGCAGGTGCTGCGAAAATGAACCATGCAGCGATGGATCATTCCAAGATGGATCATTCCAAGATGGACCATTCCAAGATGGGGCACGGCGGTCATGGCGGTGAATGGGCCGCGCTTCATGCCAATATGTCGGGCATGGCGTCAGCAGAAGATATGGCCAAGCTTGCCACGCTCAAAGGCGTAGAGTTTGACCGGCTTTTCCTGACCCTGATGATTGCGCATCATGAAGGCGCGATTGATATGGTCGATGATTTGCTGAAATCACCGGGCAGCGCATCTGATCCGGTCTTGTTCAAATTTGCCAATGATGTCGACAATGATCAGACCAAAGAAATTGAGCAGATGAATGCGATCCTCGCGCAGCTTTCCTCTGACCCGCGCGCCACGCTGAAGGCCGGTTTTGCCGATGCGGGCGAGGCAATTTTGAACCTGCGCAAAGTGGTCAGCCTGCCCAAGCCAACGGGCTTTTTCGATCCTGCCAATCCCGCTGATCTGCGCCCTGAAGTGCCAAAGGATGATGATAAGAAGGACGATAAAAAGACCCCTGGGGTAGGTGAGGCTATTGGCTCAATGCTCGACCAAATGGCGGGCAAGAAAGACACCACCAAAGCGGGCGCTGAGGTTTCTGACGATGCGGCCAGCCCGTTGCGCGGGGAGGAAGACAGCCTAACCGAATTTGCCGAACGCTCTCCGCTGCTCGACTTTGCCAATACCGACATGGCGTTCTTTGACGACATTATGGTGGCCGGCAATTACCACGGCTACAACATCTACAAGCTAGGCGATGATGGCGCGCCTTCGCTGGTCAGCTCCATCGTGTGCCCCGGCGGACAAGGCGATGTCTCGGTCGTCGGCGACATATTGATCATGAGCGTTGAGCAGACACGCGGGCGGCTGGATTGCGGCTTGCAAGGCACGACCGGCGATGTGAGCAATGATCGCTTCCGCGGCATTCGTATCTTTGATATTTCCGATCTCACCCGCCCGCGCCAAGTGGGCCTTGTCCAAACCTGCCGCGGCAGTCACACCCACTCCATCGTCAGCGCCGATGACACGCGCATTGTGGTCTATAATTCAGGCACCTCGCGCATTCGTGATGAGGAAGAGCTGGCGGGCTGTATTGGCGATATTGCCGGCGATCCGCGCACAGCCTTGTTCAGCATTGATGTGATTGAAATTCCGCTGGCGGACCCATCGAAATCGCGCATCGTCAAATCCCCGCGCGTCTTTGCCGATCCTGCCAAAGGCACGATTGCCGGTCTTTGGACGGGCGGTGAAAGCGAGGAGGGCGCGCAAGACACGCGGCCGACCGATGAATGCCATGACATCACCGTCTTCCCATCGAAAAACATCGCAGCAGGCGCATGTTCGGGCAATGGTATTTTGTTCGATATTTCCGATCCGATGAACCCCGTGCGCATGGATGCCGTATTCGACAAAGGCTTTGCCTATTGGCACTCGGCCACGTTCAATAATGACGGCACAAAAGTCGTCTTCACCGATGAGTGGGGCGGCGGGGGCCGGGCGCGTTGCCGTGCGTCTGATCCGATGGATTGGGGCGCCAATGCGATTTACGATATTGTCGGCGGCAAGCTGGAATTTCGCGGATATTACAAAATCCCTGCGCCCCAAGGCGACAAGGAAAATTGCGTTGCGCATAATGGCTCGATTGTGCCTGTGCCGGGCCGCGATATTTTCGCGCAAAGCTGGTACCAAGGCGGGCTTAGCCTGATGGATTTCACCGATAGCGCCAACCCCAAGGAAATCGCTTATTTTGATCGTGGGCCCATCAATGATGAGCAATTGGTCGTCGGCGGATATTGGTCCAGCTATTGGTACAAGGGCCGTATTTACGCGACCGAAATCACGCGCGGGATTGATGTATTTGCGCTGGAGCCAAGCGAGCATTTGACCGCAGAAGAAGTGGCTGCGGCAGAGGCTGCGCAATATGCAGGCGGACGCTTCAATCCGCAGACACAGACCGAGGTCACTTGGCCGGCAGAAGTGGTGAAAGCGGCGCAAGACAGCCGCAAGGGAGGCTAAATCCTCTGGGTCTTTGCGCGTAATCAAATAAGCAGTAATTGTAATTTTATTACTTGCTCGATATGCTTCATCGAGTCGTTTCCTTGAGGAGTATTTCCTATGCTTGTTGGCGTTCCCAAAGAGATCAAAACCTTGGAATTTCGTGTCGGAGTGACGCCAGAAGCCGTGCGCGAATATGTCGCACGCGGGCATCAGGTGATCGTTGAAACGGGCGCTGGCATAGGCATTTCCAAGCCCGATGATATTTATATCGCGGCGGGCGCTGAGGTCGTGGATAGCGCCGCAGAAGTCTTCGCGCGCGCAGATATGATCGTGAAGGTGAAAGAGCCGCAGCCGTCTGAATGGGCGCAGCTGCGCGAGGGGCAATTGCTGTTCACTTATCTCCACCTCGCGCCCGATCCTGACCAAGCCAAAGGCTTGATGGAAAGCGGATGCAGCGCGGTTGCTTATGAAACTGTGAGCGCAGCCGATGGCTCGCTGCCATTGCTTGCCCCCATGAGCGAAGTTGCAGGGCGTTTGTCGATTGAAGCGGGCGCACAGGCCTTGCGCGCAAACAATGGCGGACGCGGCACTTTGCTGGGCGGTGTGCCCGGTGTGTTGCCGGCAAAAGTTGTAGTTTTGGGCGGCGGTGTTGTTGGTACACAGGCGGCGCGCATTGCCGCTGGTATGGGCGCGCGGGTGGAGATGTTCGACCGTTCTTTGCCGCGCATGCGCCAGCTCGATGATATGTTTGGCGGCCGTGTCACCACGCGCTATTCCACCACTGCGACGATTGAGCAGAGCTTGGATGATGCCGATGTTGTGATAGGCGCTGTGCTGATCCCAGGCGCATCGGCTCCGCATTTGGTGACGCGCGAAATGCTTGGCCTGATGAAGCCGCGTGCGGTGCTGGTCGATGTGGCGATTGATCAGGGTGGCTGCTTTGAAACCTCTAAGCCGACAACCCATGATGCACCGACCTATAATGTCGACAATATCATCCATTATTGTGTG
>CALFEA010000258.1 GCA_937950385.1 uncultured Altererythrobacter sp.
GTTATCTCCTCGGTCGGTGAGGGGGTTATTGACGTGATCGCCTCTGGTCATGATCCTCGCGGGGTAGAGGACAAACGCCTGCCGTTTGCCGATGCTGCGGAAGGCATGGCTGGCGCGGAAACACTGCTCGCGATGGCACTGTCATTGGTGCGCGACGGGATGATTGACACGGGCCGACTATTCGAACTGCTTGCGAGCAATCCGGCAAAGCTGCTGGGCGTGAATGCAGGTGTCATTGAAAAAGGACATGAGGCGGATATTGCTCTGATTGATCCAGAGCGTCCTTGGATCATTGATAGCGCCAAAATGGCAGCTGCTGCGGGCAACACTCCGTTCGACCGGCAACCGGCGCAAGGGCGGGTGATGGCGCTGTATAAGGGCGGTGTTTTGGTGGGCTAATTACACCCCATTTTCGGGAGTAAGTTGATGAAAGGCATCCGAAGGGCCGCCTTGAGATAGGGTCGGAATTTTCGCGCAAAAATCCTACAAATCCAACAATGCAAATCCAACATTTTGCGCCCAAACCCGCCCAAACCCGCGCAGTCACGCCAAGAAAAATGCCCCCGGCAACCCGAAGGCACCGAGGGCAGTCTCGCTGATAAACTGTGATAGGTTTTAGCGGGCCGCGATGCGGACGCCGCGATCCACTGCACCGGGCAATTTGCGCGATGCGGAATAGGCAAAGCAGGCCTGACCTTTGGCTTTCAAAGCGCTACAGGCGGATTTTGCACTGCCTTTGCCAAAGCCAGCAGCGGCCACGCGCCAATAGGTTTTGCCGTTCACCTTTGCCTCGGTGATCATGATGTCGCGGCCCTTAAGCTGCGAATGGCGCTGCGAAAGCTTCTTCGATGCGCTTTCTGCCACAGCGCGGTTAGTGAAGCTGCCGAGTTGGACCAGATGTGTGCCAGCGCTTGATACGTTGGTGGAGGCCGTAGGCTTGGCAACCATACGGCGCTGTGGAGAGCTGTTTGCGATACGCGCAGCAGGCTTTGGCGCTGGCTTGGCTTCGCGGTATCCAGCAGGAATTTGCTGAACGACAGCTTTCGAAACGAACCGCGCAGCGGTTGCCGCTGGGCTAGCGGAAGGTTTAGCCGAGGCGCCAACAGCAGGCTTGGAAACAGGTGAACCAAAGGCCGCTGCAAAACGCTGCGTTTTAGGCTCGGTTGCGTTTCTGATCTTGGCTTCGGCCGCAGCAATATCGGCAGCAGACATAGTTGCTGGTTTTGGTTTTGCCGCTGCAGAACTTGGCGCCATTTGGCTAAACAGATCATCAGGAGTGCCCGCAGATGCCGCCGGTTTGGCTGGCTTTGGTTGAGCCATGGCCATCTCTGGAGCGATTTTCGGCGCTACAACCGGTTTGGGCGCGCTTTGCGCCACTTTCGGTTTAGCGGCCGCTACCGGCATTGGCGCGGCGACTGGCGCAGCTGTTGAAGCGGCAGTCTGGCCAATCGGAGCCAGCTCGCCATTGGCGGTATAGCTGGGTGATTGTTCAAATGCGCTTGCAGCAGAATCGGTTGGCGCGCTAGCGGCGCTCTCTGCAAACATCTGCTGCTGGCTTGGGTTATTGGAAAGCGCCAGACGCAGCGGTTGGCCGCTATCTTGTGAAGGTTTCACGCCCAGAAGATTGGCAACCCGGGCTTGATAGGCTTGCGGGCCAACAGTCGCAGCCCATTCGCCGATCCGGTGGTTGATCTGGTTTGCAGGCACATCTTCAGCGGCCATCAAACGGGCGGCGCGCCAATTGCCTTGCAATGCATAGGAATACGCCAGGTTTTGGCGCACTTTGGCAGTGTTCTGACCACCGCGAAGTGCGTTGGAGAGGACATGAACGCCGCGCGCAGGTTCACCGGCCAAAGCATAAGCGAGGCCCAAATCGGCATCATCAATCGCATTGCGGTGCTGTTTTAGAGCAGCCAGTGCAACGGCATTATTGCCCTGCGCCGTTTCTGCCAAAGCATAGCTCAGCACGGTGCGCGCATCTGTATTGCCCAGAACCATCGCATCATTGAAGCTGGTGGCAGCAGAGGCGAAACGACCCGCTTCCATGTAAGCGGCACCCAGCGTAGCGCGGTAGCCTGCATTGCGGGGTTCAGCTTGAACGGCCGCTTCTGCATGTTTGACAGCTTTGCTTGAATTGCCGCGAACCAGTTCGGTCTGCGCTTTTTCAAAAGAATTGCCAGCAATCGGCGCAGTTTTCGTGCTGCATCCGCTCAATGCGACACCGGCAAGCGCGGTGGTGAGTGCAAGAGCAATCATCGGCTTGTTTTGTGCATTATGGCTCATTTGAAGTCCCCTTGGGTCGTCATGAAAATTCGGTTTGTGTGGTTCATCGTTTCAGCCTCAATCGCGTTTGATTTTTGCGGCGAGGGTTTCAAGATCATCGATTGTGGCCAATTGCGCATCGAGCGCCTCAGTCACGAAATTTTGTGCGCTGACGCCTTTGATTGTCGCTGCAAGGCGCAGTTTCAAATGGCGCTGCGCATCAAGGCGCAGCGTGAATGCTGCACGGCGGCCCTGCTTCAGCGCAGAGCGTTTGGCGGCGCTTTTGCGCGGCTTTGATTTCTTTGGAGCTGATGCTGCCGGTTTTGCTGGTTCGCTTTCAATCCGTGCGGCAATTTCTGCCTGCTGCTGGAGCGCTGGCGAGGGTGCTAGCGATGCAGGCGCATCTTGCGGTCCGGTCTTTGTGTCTGGGACAAGCTGAGCGATATCGCTGACTTGGCTTTCTTCAGAGCCCATATCATTCCAGCCCAAATCCTCCAGATCCGCAGCCGTTTTTGGCACGACATGACCTGCTTGCGGACGCATAGCCGGTTTGGCCCCGCCTTTACGGGCAAGGAGCGATGGATTGAGAGAGGCGAAGCTGGGCTCGGACATATCTTGTGCGTTCCCTACTGTGCGATCCGGCGACCGAAGCCGCCTGTTGGACGGTGCATGCCTTGGGCCTGCTGCTGTGCGCCGGGCGCTGCAAAGACTGTGCGGCGGAAGTTTTTCTCCAGCCTGTCGGAAATATAGTTCCACAAAGCGGTGACTTCAGCCGAGCTGCGGCTGTTTTCATCCACTTCCATCACTGTTCGGCCATCAATCATGGATGCAGCAAAATCAGTGCGGTGGTGCAATGTGATTGGGGCGACAGTGCCGTGCTGCGACAATGCAACTGCGGCTTCTGAGGTAATTTTGGCCTTGGGCGTTGCGCCATTGACGACAAACACCAATGGCTTGCCTGCACGTTCGCACAAATCAACGGTGGCACCCACAGCGCGCAAATCATGCGGGCTTGGGCGGGTTGGCACCACAATTAGCTCTGCCACGCCGATCACCGATTGGATCGCCATTGTGATGGCTGGCGGTGTATCGATTACGGCCAGTTTGAAACCTTGCTGGCGCAAAACCTGCAAATCGCTGGCAAGACGAGCGACTGTGGTTTGCGCAAAAGCGGGATATTCCGCTTCACGCTCGTTCCACCAATCGGCTGTTGAGCCTTGCGGATCGATATCGATCAAAACGACCGGACCTGCTCCGGCTCGTTGAGCTTGAACGGCGAGATGCCCGGACAAAGTGGTTTTGCCCGATCCGCCTTTCTGCGACGCTAATGCTAATACTCGCAACGACTGGTCCCCCATGGATAGACCTAAAAAAATCACCGCTTAAAACGGCTTCGTGGAGGATGGATCGCAGGATACCCCTAATTTACGGTTAATTTGATGATTGAGATCAGAAAAAAGCTGTCTGCTTATCCCTAACGTAAGCTTAACTATAATGTGTGATATAGACGCCAGATGTGATGTAAGTGTCTGGTCAGGCTCCAGTCATGATGCATTGCGTAACACGCGGCCAAGGGCTCGCACGGTAAAGGAAGACAGGGTATGAAACGCTCAAACTGGGCAATAGGATTGACCGCGCTTATTGGCGCTATGGCGGCCACGCCAGCTATTGCAGATGTAAAAGCAGGTGTGGATGCATGGTCACAGGGCGATTACACCGCTGCTGTGCGCGAGTGGCAAGGGCCAGCGGCCAGCGGCGATGCCGATGCGCAGTTTAATTTGGCGCAAGCTTACCGCCTAGGCCGGGGCGTTGATGCCGATATCGACCGCGCGCGCAGTCTCTATGCGCAAGCCGCTCAGCAAGGTCATTTGAAAGCGGCAGACAATTATGGCCTTCTATTGTTTCAACAAGGTTCGCGGGCAGAGGCCATGCCTTATATTAAAGATGCCGCAGGTCGCGGAGACCCGCGCGCGCAATATGTTTTGGGTCTTGCCCACTTTAACGCGGATAATGCCGAGAAGGATTGGACGCGGGCCTATGCTTTGCTGACTTTGGCAAATTCTGCGGGTCTGCCGCAAGCATCGGGCGCGATGACCAAGATGGATCAATATATTCCTTTTGAACAACGCCAAGAAGCGCAAGTGCTCGCCCAGCAAATTAAGCAGGAAAGCGATGCGCGCCGTGCCTCGCAGCTTGCCTCGATTGCTTTAGGGGCAGGAACGCCAAATACATCCGTGCCATCAGGTGCCCGTGTGCCGCAGCCGCTGCCATCATCGCCGGTGGCTGCATCGCGCGGTCAAGAGCCAGTAGTGGTCGCATCGCTGCCCAATCCTGCGCCTGCTGCGATTACATCGCCGAGCCCGACGATCAACCAACCGGCGGTCTCTACGCCTGCTCCGCGTGCACCTACTCCGCGAGCCACAGCGCCGCGCGCTAACACCAATTTGGCTGCAACCGGCGGTCAATGGAAAGTGCAATTGGGCGCATTTGGTGTGCGTAGCAATGCAGACCGGCTGTGGAACAAGCTATCGGGCAAGGCTGCATTGTCTGGCGCGAAAAAGGTGCTTGTCCCATCAGGCCG
>CALFEA010000259.1 GCA_937950385.1 uncultured Altererythrobacter sp.
GCATTGACAACAAACTTACCTCGGGTCTCGACATGCAGCTTTCCGTCAGCGGGAAAATCCATCGCTGCCATTTCTTTCACATAATCGGGAACGGCGGCCCATTGCTCTTTTGCTTCTTTTGCATCGTGGATCGCCTGCTCGGCTCGCACCATTTCGATTTTTGCTTCATCGGTAGCAGCATCTACCTTAACCCCATCACGATTTGATACCGCTTCGTTGCCACAGCCGCCTAACGTCAGGGCCGCACTCGTTCCAATCACAGCCAGCTTTTTCATGCCGCCTACTCTGCCCAGTTTCATAGTCAAATTCCGTAACCACACTACCGCTCTATACACGTTTAACTGACTAAGATTGAGTAAACTCTAACGTCTCCTTTGCGCCCAAATTGGTCCGCAGAAGTGATTGAAACAAACTTCCGCAATTGGGTCGTCAGCAGAACAGCGGCTTGCGGCGCTCCAATGGAAATTGCGGCCATTCAGCCTACCAGCATTCCCTACTTAAGCTCTTAGAGGCAACTTATGGGGTGGGAAGCGGACCGTCCGATTTAGACGAACAAAGACAAGCAAGAGTTTGTTGCGAATGCCAATTCAAGTTCACGATGCCCTTTTCTCTCGGATCGGGGGGCAAGTGGAGTCATAATTGCATTACAGGGCGTCCAGATCGATTGAACCATATGCGATGGCGACAGGCATTTTGAGCTCTTGATAGTGGTCTTGTTGCGCGATCAGCTCATCACGCAATGCCGCGAACTCTTGCGCATTTGCGTGGAAACTGGATGGACGAAACATCAATCCAACACCGGCTTCATCGTAAAAACCCTCTGGTTCTGGAGCCGGGGCAAAGGAATGGCTCATGCCTGCGCGCGCTTGAGCGGGGCCGAAAATGGGCATGAGCTGCCTGAAGCCAGCGCCCAAAATGGGGACGGTGGCAAGCGAGTTGAACCAGGCCACTTTATCCGGCCCCCAATCATGAGAAACAGGCGCAAGAAGCACCAGTCCTTTGACCAGCTCTGGCCGATCGAGAGCCAATCGCAGTGCTACAGCTGTTCCATAGGAATGCCCAACAATGACCGCAGGCTCGCCGCCGGAAGTCTGTTCCAAAACACCGCCCATCTGAGCGGCTTGGACTGCCAAGGTTTGCGCATCGGCCACTCCTTCAGAATAGCCATGTCCGGGCCGGTCCGGGATTATCAATTGATGTGTCTCAGATAGATGCGGAACCAGCGTGAGATTGAACTCTCTAGCATTCGCGCCGGCCCCGTGGATCATCATTACCGGAGGCCCTGCATCCCCCTTGCGTATCACATGGGTGCGCACATTATTGACTTGGGTGATCGAACCGGCTTGCGGGTTTTTGGCCTCGATCGAAGAGATATAGAAGTGATTGTGTACGAGAACGCCAATGGCCAAAACACCAAAAAGCAAAAGAGCTCGAAGTCCTATTTTTCTCAAAACCATATGCGCGGTCCCCTAGCGGCAATTGGAGCGCTGTTTCGCCAGTTCTAAATCTGATAGCCTATCTGGATTGTCAAACGTAGCGCCAATGCGGCAATTTGGAACAAGGAGGAGGCAGATTGGCTATGGAACAAACGGCAGGCGTCTTCTTTAAAGATGTTTCATTTCGGTGGCCGAATGGGGAAACACAGTTTGAGGAGTTGAATTTTGAATTTGGCCCTGTTCGAACGGGTATTGTGGGCAGCAATGGGTCAGGAAAGTCGACTTTGCTTGGCCTGGCTGCCGATCAAATTGAGCCAACTGGCGGCACTGTGGTCCGCCATGGGTCGTTCCAATGTTTTGATCAGACATTTGAACATTTAGACGGCCTTAGCCTTGCTCAATATTTCGAATGCGAAGCTATAGTTGCAGCAAACATGCGCGCGATTGCTGGCAAAGCAAGCGCAGATGATTTGGAAATTGCCGACTGGGATTTGGAACAGCGCATTCAGGATGCAATGACAGCCATGGGTATTGGAGCCGCCGAATTTAGCAAAACAATCGGTGCCTTTAGCGGAGGGCAGAAGGCTCGTCTGGCTCTGGCAAAACTTTGCCTTGCTAATGCTGATGTGTTGTTGCTTGATGAGCCGACAAACAATTTGGACCGCAATGGTTGCAGCGTGGTTCGCAAGATTATTTCCGATCATAAGGGCGCGTGCATAGTCGTAAGCCACGATCGCGAATTGCTTCGCCAAATGGATCAAATTGCGGAAATATCCGGTGGCGAGGTTAAGCTCTACGGGGGCAATTGGGACACATATAGGTCGCAAAAAGATGCCGAATTGGCCGCGATTGAACAGGATGCAAGGTCAGCAAAATCTGAGCTGAAAAAGATCAAACAACAAAACCAGCAAATTAAAGAACGAAAAGCCCAGCGCGATGCGCGGGGAAAAGCTGCTGGCCGGTCAGGATCTCAGCCCAAAATATTGATCGGCAAACGTTCAGAGCGGGCTCAAAACACAGGCGCGAAGCTCAATAGCGGCCACATCCAATCTCAGCAGGCTGCTGAAACAAGAGCAGCCGAAACTGGTCAAAAGCTCACGCGCCGGACTGAGCTCAATATAGAATTATCAAGGACAAACTTATCAAGCCGCAAAACTGCGCTGAAATTTGAAGAGGTATCTGCAGCATATTTGAGCGAGGAGCCAGTGCTAGAGGATGTCTCTTTTTCCATCATCGGCCCGGCCCGCGTTGCAGTGTCAGG
>CALFEA010000260.1 GCA_937950385.1 uncultured Altererythrobacter sp.
TGCATGAAGCAGGTACGGATTACGAATCTGTCGTTTTTAACTGGGACAGCAAACCCGCCAATTTCACAGACATCAATCCCATGGGCAAAGTGCCCACATTGGTGCATCATTTGGATGGCCAAGACCATGCCGTGACGGAAACGGCGGCCATATGTCACTATCTAGCAGAAACGCATCTGGATGCAGGGCTCCTCCCCCAACCCCATGAAAAAGCGGCCTATTTCCGCTGGTTATTCTTTGCCGCAGGGCCGATGGAGCAAGCCCTAATGGCGCGTGCGTTGGAATGGGAAGTGCCCGAAGGCAAATCAAGCACTGCCGGTTTTGGCTCGCTGGAATTGACGCTGGATGCCGCCGACAAATGGCTTTCGGCCAATGATTATGCCGCCGGAAACCGCTTTACCATGGCCGATGTGTATTTCGGCAGCCAGTTTATTTGGGGCCTGCGATTTGGATCGATTCCAGAACGGCCCAGCTTTAGCGCCTATGTTGAGCGGCTGACAGCTAGAGACAAATACCGCGAGGCCTTAGCCATTGATAATGCACTGATAAAAGCGGACCAAGGCAAGTAAACCGCCCTAAAAAGACCGCGAGGCCAGATGAGGCCAAACGAGGCCAAAGCCGAGATCTAGTGGTAATCGCCTGAGATCATTCACAAAATTCGGGGCCAAATGCTCAGACAATTATGCTGCATTTGCGCAAGGTCTGATAGGCATCGACTACCCTGCCCAAACGCGCTTCAAATTGCCGGTCACCGCCATTGCGGTCGGGATGATAGCGCCGCACCAATTCTGAATAGCGGCGCCGCAATTTGGGCCGGTCGGTTTCCATATCCAACCCGAGAACATCCAAGGCTTGCGCTTCTTCTTGGCTAAACCGAGGCGCTGAAAAATCATGGGCTGCTTGCGCGGCTCTTCCCCTGGCGCGGGCTTTAATCCCAGCAGCGCGCGCGCCGATTGCATCCAAGGGGTCAGAAAATTGCGACCAGCGCGGCAAGCCATCGGCCCCAGCTGTCGGTGAGAATGCCGGGCTTTCAGTTTGCCACCCAGCCGCAGGCGATTGCGCGGCGATAACTTCTTCCGCGCTCATCCCTTCAAACCAATCATAGCCGGCATTAAATTCGCGCACATGGGTCAAGCAAAACCAGCGATATTCGCCGGGTCCATCAAACCCGCCGCGCCGATTGCCGGGCGCACGAAATTCGCCCGCCTCATCGCAATAGGGAGCCTGACAAACCTGCCCCGTCTCCTCAAATCGTCCATGAAACTTGCTTTGCGCCATCACCTCCCACAATGGTGATCCAAAGCGTAAATGTGAATAGGAATATGCCAAATGCCCACCACAATCGCCGAAGAAATGGAAAGCCTGCTGCGTGAAGAGTTTGCGCCAACCAAATTGCAAATCATCAATGATAGCGCCCAGCATTCCGGCCATTCCGGCGATGATGGCTCGGGCGAATCGCATTTCACCATTGTGATCGAAGCGCCGAAATTTGCTGAAATGAACCGCCTTGCCCGCCAGCGCGCAGTGATCGCCGCCCTTGGCAATATTGTTGGCGAGCGCGTGCATGCCGTGGCAATAAAGGCCAGCGTACCGGCGCAATGACTGGCGGCAATGTTTCGCCCAAACGCATCCGCCGCGCCGCGCGTATCATCTTGATTGATCCAGCAGGCCGCGTGCTGATGTTCCGCTTTACCGTTGCGGGTCGCCCGCCCTTTTGGGTGACCGCTGGCGGGGAATGCGATCCGGGCGAAAGTTTCGATGACGCGGCGCGGCGCGAACTGCTGGAGGAAACCGGCATCACCGCCGAACCGGGCCCGCAAATTGCGCGCATCCAGCCGGAATTTGTCACCGTCGAAGGCGAGCCGGTGCAAGCCGATGAACGCTATTATATTGTTCATGCCAGCAGCGATGTGATCGACATTTCTGGTCATACAGAGCTGGAACAGCGCGTAATGCAAGAGCACCGCTGGTTTACGCCTCAAGAATTGGACAATTGGCACGAGGCGGTCTTCCCCGCCAATATCACGCAATTGCTGGACAAGAGCGCGAGCGAAAGCGACACAACACAGCCATAATTATGCAAGCGAGAGATATGGTATGGATTTCAAAGGCAAAACTGTTTGGATCACCGGCGCATCCAGCGGCATTGGCGCAAGCCTAGCGCGCGAATGGTCGCAGCGCGGGGCCAACATCGTCTTGTCCGGCCGCGATGAAGCGCGCCTTGGCGAAGTCGCCGAAGATTGCGCACAAAGTGGCGGCCAAACGCTCATACTGCCCTTTGATGTCCGCGATGATGACGCCTTGGCGGCGGCCACAGAGAAAGCGATTGGCTGGAAAAACGGTGTCGATATTGCAGTTGCCAATGCAGGTGTCTCGCAAAGATCGCGCGCGCTCAAAACCGAGATGCAAGTGTACCGCGATATCATCGATATCGACCTGACCGCACAGATCGCTTTTTCCCAAAGTCTGATCGGGCATATGGCGGATCGCGGCAGCGGAAACTTGCTGTTTATCTCCTCCATCGCAGGCAAAGTCGGCGTGCCCATGCGCACCGCTTACTCCGCAGCAAAGTTTGGCCTTGCAGGCTATGCAGATGCTTTGCGCGCCGAATTGTCGATCAACGGGGTTCAGGTTCACACGATCTATCCCGGCTCTGTTGCAACCGATGTCGCGCGCAATGCTCTGGTCGCTGACGGCGCGAAACGCGGGCGCAGCGACAAGGTTATTGACGAAGGTATTCCCGCCGATGACGCTGCAAAAACCATGGTGGACGCCGTTGCCAAGGGCGAGCGCGAAATCATTGTCGCGCAGGGTTTTGAAGAGCAAATGGGCGAAATGCGCCGTACGCCAGAGGCTTTGATGGACCAGACCGCCAAAATGGTAGCTGATGGCTACATGGACAAAATGGAAAGCTAAGCGATGATCGATCTGCCGCAAAAGCGCGTGACACTTGCCAATGGGATTGAGCTGGATGTGGTGGATGAAGGAGCAATTGACGCGCCCGTCTTGATCTTCCTGCACGGCTTTCCTGAAAACCACCGCACGTGGCGGCATCAAATCGCGCATTTTTGCGGGGAATTCCGCTGCGTTGCGCCTGATCAACGCGGCTATATGGGATCGTCCAAGCCTGAAGGATTGCAGAATTACACGCCTGATCAAATGATTGGCGATGTGTTCCTGCTGGCCGATGCGCTCGGCATCGCAAAATTCACAATCATCGGCCATGATTGGGGCGGCGCGATTGCCTGGGGCACAGCCATTGGCGGCCAACATAGCCGAGTTGAACGCGCAATCATCGCCAATGCGCCCCACCCTTTGATCTTTCCAAAGCTGCTGTGGACCAATCATCAACAGCGGCATAGCAGCCAATATATGCGCGATTTCCGCGATCCGGCGAATGATGTGCTGGTCACAGAACATGGCCTCGGCGGATTGCTCGACAGTGTCACCAACTGGCAGGCAACCGATGCGATGGAGCCTGAGGAGCGCGATGCTTTGCTCAAAAGCTGGGAGAACCGCGAGGCGGCAATGGCCATGCTCAATTGGTACCGCGCCACACCATTGGAAGTGCCGCCCATGCACGCACCGTTTGAACTGCCCGCAGGCTTTGAATTGCCGCAAGTGCCCGATTTGAGCATTCCCACGCTAGTAATGTGGGGCATGGATGATCTCGCCCTGCCGCCTGAGAACCTTGAGGGTTTGGAGGATGTGATAGAGGAATTGACGCTGGTCAAAATTCCGCAAGCTGCCCATTTCATCCCGTGGGAAGCGCCAAAAGCTGTCACATCTGTGATGGATGACTTTCTAAATTCAACGCTGCAAACGCAGCCAACTTTGCATTGAAGGATTGGAACAATGACCACGAACCGCGATGTTACCAAGGAATATACGACAGAGCAGAATATCCAGAAATTGGAGCGTCTGATCGAGAGCCTGCGCGAGAATAAGCCGTTTGAAATTCAGGTGGATAATGAACGGATTTATGTGCCAGCGGGTGCGGAATTCACTGTGGAACATGAGCGTGAAGGCAGCTTGCATGAATTGGAATTTCAATTCCGCTGGGATGATTAAAGGCTCAGCCTCCCAGCCATTCCACCCAAGCCCCATGCGCATGGGCATAAGCGAGCAATTTGGGCTGTTTGCCTTCGCTGCTCCCGTTCCAATAGCGCACTTTGAGCTCGTGACGGAAAGTTGCAGGATCGGTCTCTAGCGCGGCCCATGCCAGCGGGCGTTCAGGCGTGGCATCCTCCCCTGCGCGCTCCATTGCCGCTGTGATGGCATCTTGCTTATCGGCGGGCATATATTGCCACATGATCGAGTGAACCATGGTGCGCGTGACCCCCTCTGCTTGCGGCTGGGCGAGCTGGTCATGCACAAATTCGGCTGCATCTTGCTCATTTAAATCGGGTGCATTCTCCGCTGCCAAAGCAATCGCTGCATCAATCCGCGCCATGCGTTCCGTGGCATCGGGCCAGACATAGCTTTGGAGTTTTAGCGCGGCATCCGGATCGCTGAGATCGATCACCTGCTGATCGCAGCCGCAAATGCTCTCAATTGTGACGGGATTATCGGGCGGCGCATCGCCGCGCCATTCCGGCTCAATCTGCATCGGTGAACCGGCCGCGCCCACATGCGTCCCGCCAAGCCGGTAAAAATAGCGCTCCATCATTGTGTTCACGCCCGCACTTGCGCCCAGCTCAAATATATCAAAGCGCGGACCAAGCTTGCCCGACAGCCACAGCAGGCCCGCCATCAAGCTGGCAGAGCGCCCGGCCTCATTGGTTTGCGGCGGCCCGTCGAGCCATGGCAGCAATTGCGTATCATAGGTTGCGGCCAGCTCTGCTACCAATGCATCAATCGCGCCCTGATCGCTCAACGCGCCGGAATAGACCTGCGCCAGCCGATCATCAGCGCCGCTCAAAACCAGATGGTGCATCCCTCCTGCAAGGCGCAAAGGCAAAGCATCTTTCAGCTTGAGCCCCGGCCAATTGGCGATGGCTTGCCCAGTTTGCGTTGACCCTTGTGCCAATTTCCCCAAAGCGCGCACCACCCGCGCAGTGCAAGGCGCGCCATTTTGCTCAGCATGCGATGCCTGCCATGCAAACGCCTCGGCGATATCGGTCATATTCATAACTTCATTGGCTGGCATATATAATTTCCTGCTGCGAACTTTGGTTGCCCTTTGCGCCTCCAATGCCTATTTGCGGCGGCGACATGGAAACACCTGCCCTCACCCCCTTAACCTTCGCGATTCCCAAAGGCCGTATCTTGGACGAGGCGCTGCCAGTTATGGCGCGTGCTGGAGTCGTGCCCGAGGCAGGCTTTTATGACAAGGCCAACCGCTCACTCAGCTTTGACTGCACGCGCGATGATATGCGCCTGATCAGAGTGCGCGCATTTGATGTTGCCACTTTCGTCGCGCATGGCGCAGCGCAAGTCGGTATCGTCGGCAGCGATGTGGTGGAAGAGTTTGATTACGCTGATCTTTATGCCCCCGTTGACCTTGATATTGGCCATTGCCGGCTATCGGTTGCGATGCGCGCGGATGAGACCAGTAGTCCCCAATCGAGCGCCAGCCATTTGCGCGTTGCGACCAAATACCCCTCGCTCACCCGCCGCCATTTCGAAGCTCGCGGCATTCAAGCTGAATGCGTCAAATTGAACGGCGCAATGGAGCTTGCCCCCTCACTTGGGCTGGCCAGTCAGATCGTCGATCTGGTTTCAACCGGTGCAACATTGAAACAAAATGGATTGGTGGAAACCGACCGCATTGTCGACATTACCGCGCGGCTGATCGTCAATCGTGCTGCGCTCAAAACAGATCCGCGTGTTGCAGAACTGGTCGCGGCCTTTCGCGCTGATGCCGAAAGCCGGCAGAACTCCTGATGCAAAAGCTCCATATTTCAGACAGCGATTTTGCGGTAAAGTTTGACCGTATTGTCCGCTCGCGCCGCGAAAGTGATGCAGGCGTAGAAGGCCAAGTGCGCGATATTTTGCACGAGGTAAAAGCGCGCGGCGATGCGGCTGTCATCGACTATTCCATGCGCTTTGATGGCTATGCGCTGACCGATGACAGCGATTGGGTCATCACTAGGCAAGAATGCGCAGAAGCGTTCCAAGATTGCGCGCCAGAATTGCGCGCAGCGTTGGAACTCGCCGCGGAACGCATCCGCGCCTATCACACGGATCAATTGCCTGCGAACCGCGACTTCACCGATGATGCAGGTGTGCGCCAAGGTGCGATTTGGCGCCCCGTGGATGCCGCCGGTCTATATGTGCCAGGCGGACGAGCGGCCTACCCATCTTCCCTGCTAATGAATGCCATCCCTGCCCGCGTGGCAGGCGTTGAGCGCTTGGTTGTCGTGACGCCCACACCAAAAGGCAATGTGAACCCGCTGGTCCTCGCCGCAGCGCATCTCGCCGGTGTCGATGAGATTTGGCGGATTGGCGGCGCACAAGCCGTTGCCGCCCTTGCCTATGGCACCGACAAAATCGCACCCGTTGACGTAATAACTGGCCCCGGCAATGCCTATGTCGCTGAGGCCAAGCGCCAGCTTTACGGGGTGGTCGGCATTGATATGGTCGCGGGCCCATCAGAAATTCTGGTGATCGCGGATAAGGACAATGATCCGGAATGGATCGCATCTGATCTGCTTTCCCAAGCCGAGCATGACCCCGCTGCACAATCCATTCTGATGACCGATGACAAAGCCTTTGCCGCGATTGTAGAGGATTGCGTCAATGTGCAGGCCGCTCAGCTTGCAACTTCGAAAGTTGCGCAGGCCAGTTGGAAAGATCACGGCGTGATCATTCTTTTGGACGAAATATCGCAAGCCACCGCGCTCGCCAATGAATTGGCCGCCGAGCACGTCGAACTGGCGGTGGCCGAGCCTAAGCCGTTCCTTGGCGGCATCCGCCATGCCGGCAGCATCTTCCTTGGCCGCATGACGCCCGAGGCCATTGGCGATTATGTTGCCGGGCCCAATCACGTATTGCCCACCGGCCGCCGCGCGCGCTTTGCCAGCGGATTGTCCGTGCTCGACTTTATGAAACGCACCAGTTTTATCGAACTGGATGAGGCTGCGCTGAAAGCCATTGGCCCTGCCGCTGCAGAACTTGCCTATGCCGAAGGGCTTCCTGCCCATGCTCACTCTGTTGAAAGACGCCTGAAGAAATGAACACTCCTGCACGCTCACAGGCACGATCAACCGCGCGGCTCGCCGCTGTCCAAGCGCTATACCAGCAGCAAATGGAAGGCACGAAAACGGTCAAATTGCTCGATGAATTTCACCAGCACCGTCTGGGCAAGGAAATTGACGAGACACATATGGCCGATGCCGAGGTTGAGTTTTTCGATGACATTGTCACCGGCTTTGATGCGCGGCGCGAAGAGGTGGATGGCGCCATCGCCAGCAAGCTTGCCGATGGCTGGACGATTGCCCGCATGGACAAAACCATGCTGCAAATTCTGCGCTGCGGCGCTTACGAATTGATTGCCCGCGCCGACGTTCCCAAGGCCGCCGTGATCAGCGAGTATGTCGATGTGGCCAAGGCCTTTTTCGATGATGGCGAGGCCAAATTTGTGAACGGTATTTTGGATGCACTGGGTAAGGAAGTGCGCTCATAAACGAGACCGATTTCATCGCAGCCTTGCGCAAACTTCCGCTCCATTCTGGCGCGCGCGGGCTGGATGATGATTGCGCAGTTTTAGAAGTCGGCGGCGAAACGCTGATCATCACCCATGATGCGATGACGCAAGGCACGCATTTTCGTGAAGACGCAAATATGGCCGATGTCGCTTGGAAATTGGTTGCGACCAATTTGTCCGATCTTGCCGCCAAGGGCGCAGAGCCGATTGGCGTATTGCTCGGGCATTCGCTGGGCGATGGTGATGCGCGTTTTTTGGAAGGCCTGAACGAAGCTCTGACCGCTCTCGCTGTGCCGCTGCTTGGCGGTGATACGGTGGCGCCCAAGGGTCCTCGCACTTTGGGCCTGACCGCGATTGGCCGCGCGACACACAATCCAGTCCCACCGCGTTCTGGCGCGCGCGCTGGCGATGCGATTTACGTGACTGGACAGCTTGGCGCAGCGATGCTGGGGTTTGAAGGTGATCCAGCATATCTGAACGCATTCAACCGGCCGCTGCCATTGCTGGCAGAAGGACAAGCCCTTGCCCCTTATGTCACCGCGATAATGGATGTGTCGGACGGGCTGCTGCTTGATGCATGGCGTATGGCTAAGGCGAGCGGCGCGTCTTTCAAGCTTGATAGCACGGCGATACCGGTGGCCGCCCCGCACAGATTGGATGAATGCATCCGCTGGGGCGATGACTACCAATTGCTGTTTACAGCGGGTCCTGCAACAAAACTTCCCGTGCCCGCCAGCCACATCGGAACAGTAGAAGCCGCCGATAGTCCTGCGCTGTACTTGGATGGCAAAGCGCTAAGCCCCGAAGATGGCCTCGGTTACAGCCACACAAAACCTGCCTAAACCCCGCCTAAACCTAACATTAATGGCGATATGCGCAGGCCGATCCTATTCGCCCCTTGTCACCCTGCTTCAATTGCCATAGCCATGCGCCATGCGATGGGCCCGCAGATGATGGGTTTTTCACCACGCAGGGAAGAGGGGAATTTTCGTGGATCTTGTTCTATTATCAATTGGGCTGGGACTGCTCGCTGTATTGTACGGCTTCGTCACCAGCCGCCAAGTTCTCGGCGCTGATGCCGGGAATGCCAAAATGCAAGAAATTGCAGGCGCTATTCAAGAAGGTGCTCAAGCCTATTTGAACCGTCAATATCGCACCATTGCCATGGTCGGCGTGGTCGTTGCCATTATCGTATTTTACTTCCTTGGCCCCATTCTGACAGCAGGTTTTGTTGTTGGTGCGGTTCTGTCTGGCGTTGCAGGCTATATCGGGATGAACATCTCGGTTCGCTCTAACGTTCGCACAGCTCAAGCGGCTAGCGAAGGATTGCAGCAAGGTCTGACCGTCGCGTTCCGCGCTGGCGCAGTTACGGGCATGCTGGTGGCTGGCTTGGCGCTTATCGCGATCGCTGGCTTCTTTTATGTCCTGACCGAAAGCATGGGTCTTGATCTGACGGTCTTGGCTGAGAAACGCCAAATTATTGACGCGCTGGTTGGCCTCGCCTTTGGTTCTTCACTGATTTCAATCTTTGCACGTCTAGGCGGCGGTATCTTTACCAAGGCTGCAGACGTTGGCGCCGATTTGGTGGGTAAAGTCGAAGCGGGCATCCCAGAGGATGATCCACGCAACCCGGCCACTATCGCCGATAACGTAGGCGACAATGTCGGCGATTGCGCCGGTATGGCCGCCGATTTGTTCGAAACTTATGTTGTGACCGTTGGTGCGACTATGGTTCTGACCGCTTTGCTGTTCACTGGCCTTGCTGGTGATGAGCTAAAAGCATTGATGAGCCTGCCGCTAATCGTTGGCGGTGTCTGCATCGTCACCTCGATCATCGGGACGTATTTCGTGCGTTTGGGTAAATCGAACAATATCATGGGCGCTTTGTATAAGGGCTTTATCACCACCGCCGTTCTGTCGATCCCTGCGATTTATTTCGCAACGGATGCAGCGATTGGTTTGGACACGCAATATAATCTGCCAGATCAAGCCTTCACTGGCATGAGCTTGTTCTGGGCCATGATGGTCGGTCTGGTAATTACGGGTTTGATCATTTGGATCACCGAATATTATACCGGCACAGAATATCGTCCCGTTCGCTCAATCGCGAAATCATCGGAAACTGGCCACGGTACCAACGTGATCCAAGGTCTGGCGATTAGCCTTGAGTCCACAGCATTGCCAACATTGGTAATCGTTGTCGGCATCATCGTGACGTATCAATTGGCTGGCCTGATGGGCATCGCCTTTGCTGCAACGTCTATGCTGGCGCTTGCTGGTATGGTTGTGGCGCTCGATGCTTACGGCCCTGTCACTGACAATGCTGGCGGTATCGCTGAAATGGCAGAGCTGGATCAAAGCGTTCGCGACAAAACGGATGCTTTGGATGCGGTGGGCAACACCACAAAGGCTGTGACCAAAGGCTATGCCATTGGTTCTGCTGGACTGGCGGCACTGGTACTGTTCAGCGCCTACACAGCCGATCTCAAAGAGTTTTTCCCTGACCTCGAGGTCGATTTCTCTCTTGAGAATCCGTATGTGATCGTAGGCTTGCTGCTGGGCGCATTGCTCCCTTACCTCTTCGGAGCGATGGGCATGACCGCCGTTGGCCGTGCGGCTGGCGATGTTGTGGTTGATGTGCGTGCACAGTTTGCGGCGGACCCGGGCATTATGGCTGGCACCAGCCGTCCTGATTATGCCCGCACAGTGGATCTGGTAACGAAAGCAGCGATCAAGGAAATGATCCTGCCATCCTTGCT
>CALFEA010000261.1 GCA_937950385.1 uncultured Altererythrobacter sp.
TTGATTTAAGCGCCCTGTCCGGCTCAGGCCCCAAGGGCAAAATTACCAAGGGCGATGTGGAAGAGGCGATTGCGTCTGGCGGCGGTTCGCCTGCGCCAGCTTCGGCCCCATCTGCTGCGGCCCCAGCGGCTCCTGCACCCGCCGCACCGGCGAGTGGTGCAAGAGTGAAAGCTTCTCCCTTGGCCAAGCGTATTGCCGAGCAAAAGGGCCTCGATCTATCGGCCATCACTGGCACCGGTCCGGGCGGACGCATCATCAAAGAGGATGTCGAAAATGCGAAACCGAGCGCTGCTCCTGCTGCGGCCGCAAGTGCTACGCCAGCGCCTACTATTGCGCCAGAAGATGGCGGAGCGCCTTACGAAGCGGTCAAGCTCAACAATGTCAAAAAGGTCGTTGCGCGCCGCCTGACAGAGGCGAAGCAAACTGTTCCGCATATTTACCTTACCGTGGATATTCAGCTCGATGCGCTGCTTGGCCTTCGCAAACAGATGAATGCAGAGCTTGAGGCTGATTGCGTCAAATTGTCGGTCAATGATCTGCTTATCAAAGCCTTGGCCCGCGCCCTTACCAAAGTGCCTGCGTGCAATGTCAGCTTCCAAGGCGATATGCTGCACCAGTTTACCCGCGTCGATATTTCGGTCGCGGTCGCTGCGCCTTCTGGTCTGATCACCCCGATTGTGACCGATGCGGGCACGAAGAGCTTGGCGGCCATTTCTGGCGAGATGAAAGAGCTCGCGGGCAAGGCGCGCGAGGGCAAATTGAAGCCGCATGAGTATCAAGGCGGCACGGCCTCTCTCTCCAATCTCGGCATGTTTGGTACCAAGCAATTCGATGCTGTCATCAACCCGCCGCAAGCGATGATCTTGGCTGTTGGCGCAGGCGAACAACGCCCTCACGTGGTCGATGGCGAGCTCAAAGTGGCCACCGTCATGAGCGTCACCGGCAGCTTTGATCACCGCGCCATCGATGGCGCAGATGGTGCGCAATTGCTGGATGCTCTGCGCAAGCTGATCGAAAACCCGATTGGGTTGGTGGTTTAAGCCTCGCGAGTTTTGAACGGGCATCTGCTCGGCACAACATACCTGTAAGAAGGACAAATTTTCACAATGGCTAACGCTTCCTACGACGTCATCGTTCTTGGTTCTGGCCCCGGCGGCTATGTTGCGGCGATCCGCTGTGCGCAGTTGGGCCTCAAAACCGCCATTGTTGAGCGCGAGAATTTGGGCGGCATTTGCCTCAATTGGGGCTGTATTCCGACCAAAGCTTTGCTGCGTTCAGCTGAGATTTTTCACTATATGCAAAATGCCGGCGATTACGGATTGAAAGCGCAAGGCATTGAGGCCGATTTGGATGCTGTCGTAAAACGCAGCCGCGGCGTCGCCAAACAACTTAATCAGGGCATTGGGCACCTGATGAAAAAGAACAAAATCACCGTGCATATGGGCGAGGGCGCTTTGACCGGCGCCACTTCCATGACGGTGAAGGGCGAGAAGGGCGAGGAAAAGCTCACCGCTAAACATATCATTGTTGCCACCGGCGCACGGGCGCGTGATCTGCCGTTTGCGCCTGCCGATGGTAAGCGCGTTTGGACTTACCGCCATGCAATGACACCTACCGAAATGCCAAGCAAATTGCTGGTCATTGGTTCGGGCGCAATCGGCATAGAATTTGCTAGCTTCTACAATGATATGGGCTGCGATATCACAGTGGTTGAAATGCTCGACCGGATTGTGCCGGTTGAGGATGAAGAGGTCTCGGCATTCCTTGAAAAATCGCTGAAAAAACAAGGTATCAAGATCCAAACTGGCGCCGGTGTCGAGGCGATTAAACCCCATGCCAAGGGCGTAACGGCGACGATCAAAGGCAAGGACGGCAAAGCGGTCACCAGCGAGTTTAGCCATGTCATCACCGCCATTGGTATTCAGCCCAATACTGAGAATATCGGGCTCGAAAACCTCGCCGAAATGGATCGCGGTTTTATCCAAATCGATCCCTATGGCCGCACCAAATCCAAAGGCCTTTGGGCGATTGGCGATTGCACGCCGGGCCCTTGGCTTGCGCACAAAGCCAGCCACGAGGGCGTTTCTTGCGCTGAGGCGATTGCACAAGAACTCGGCAATAAAGACGTTCACCCGCACGCCCTTGACCGCAATAACATCCCCGGCTGTACCTATTGCCACCCACAAATCGCCAGTGTCGGTATGACAGAGGCCGCAGCAAAAGACGCTGGCATCAAGGTCCGCGTCGGCAATTTCCCTTTCATCGGCAATGGCAAAGCAATTGCACTGGGCGAGGCAGAGGGCTTCATCAAAACAGTGTTTGATGCCGCCACAGGCGAATTACTCGGCGCGCATATGATCGGCGCGGAAGTGACCGAACTCATCCAAGGCTACACCGTGGGCAAAACGCTGGAGACGACCGAGGAAGAACTCGCCCAAACCGTATTCCCGCATCCAACCTTGTCGGAAATGATGCATGAAAGCGTGCTGAGTGCTTACGGTAAGGCCATTCATATTTAGGGCCCGAAGGTGACAAAGGTTACACCCTGTCACCTTAGGTC
>CALFEA010000262.1 GCA_937950385.1 uncultured Altererythrobacter sp.
ACAGCGGTGTATTCCACGCGGCCAGTGTCTTTCAGCCAAGCGTGTTCCGGCCCGATACCGGGATAGTCGAGGCCCGCGCTGATCGAGTGGCCTTCTGTGATCTGACCATCCTGATCTTGCAGCAAATAGGTTTTGTTGCCGTGGAGCACGCCGGGCGCACCGCCCAGCAGACTTGCGGCATGTTCATCGCCATCGAGCCCATGCCCGCCAGCTTCCACGCCCAGCATTTTCACATCTGCATCATCGAGGAAGGGATGGAACAGGCCCAGCGCGTTGGAGCCTCCGCCAATGCAGGCGATCAATTGATCGGGCAGGCGGCCAGTGCGCTCCAACATTTGTGCGCGCGCCTCTGTGCCGATCACGCTTTGGAAATCGCGCACCATTTCAGGGTAGGGGTGGGGCCCTGCTGCCGTGCCGATGATGTAGAATGTGTCATGGACGTTGGCGACCCAGTCGCGCAGCCCTTCGTTCATGGCGTCTTTTAGCGTCGCGCCGCCGCTGGTGACGGGCACGACTTCGGCGCCCAATAATTTCATGCGGAAGACATTGGGCGATTGGCGGCGCACATCCTCTGCGCCCATATAAATCACGCAGGGCAGACCGAACCGCGCGCAGACGGTGGCGGTCGCAACGCCGTGCTGTCCTGCGCCGGTTTCGGCAATAATGCGCGTTTTGCCCATGCGGATCGCCAGCAAGATCTGCCCGATGCAATTGTTGATCTTATGCGCGCCCGTGTGGTTGAGCTCGTCGCGTTTGAACCAGACCTGTGCGCCTTTTCCCTCGGGAGCATCCTTGCGCAATTCCTCGGTCAGGCGCTCGGCATAATAGAGCGGGGAGGGGCGCCCAACATAATGCTTCATCAGATCATCGAACTCAGCGGCAAAAGCGGGGTCCGATTGCGCAGCGCGATATTCGCGTTCCAGATCAAGGATCAGCGGCATTAAAGTTTCGGCGACATAGCGCCCGCCGAAATCGCCAAAATGCCCGCGCTCATCGGGTTGGGTTTTAAAAGAGTTTTTGATTTCGTTCATGCCGGTGCCTCTGCTTCTAGGGCCGCTTTGCAGAAGGCCCGGATCAAGTCCACATCCTTCACGCCGGGTGCGCTTTCAACGCCTGATGACGTGTCAACCATTTCCGCGCCGGTTGAGCGGATCGCCTCTGCGACATTGTTAGGCGTCAATCCGCCAGCCAGCGCCCATGGTACTTGATGTGTGTGGCCGTGAAGCAAATCCCAACGGAAAGTTTCGCCATTGCCGCCGGGCAGCGCGTCATCTTTTTTCGGAGCGGGTGCATCGAACAAAAAGCGGTCCACTTTACCGATATATTGCGCCGAGCGTTCCAGCGTTCCAGCATTGCGCAGGCCAAGCGCTTTCCAAACCTCAACGCCGACTTTCTCGCGGACGACGCCGGTCCATTCCGGTGTCTCGCGCCCATGAAATTGGACGATATCGGGGTTGATCGCATCAATTGCTGCGGCAGTGGTTTGAACATCGGCATTGCTGAGCAATAGGACGACTTTGGCGCGGGCCTTGATATGGGCGCGCAATTCCTTTGCTGTGTCGAGGGCAACATGGCGCGGGCTAGGCTCGACATGCACAAGCCCAATATGGGTCGCGCCTGCTTCTATCGCTGCATCCACAGTCTCAGGCGTCGACAGCCCGCAAATCTTGATCATCGGTTTGGTCTGCATGGACCATGCTCTAGCCACCGCGCGGCCCAAGGAAAAGCAGGAAATACTTGTAGCGGGGCATGTTTAGTCTATCTTTATGCAAAGAAATTTGAAGGATATGCGATGAAGTTGAAGGCGTTTTTTGTTGGACTGGCGGCATTTGTGCTGGCCGCTTGCAATCCTGTTGAGGTTTTGGACGAGACCGACACCTTGGTCGATCGCTATCATGCGCATTGGAATGGCGGGCGCATCGATCCAATTTGGATAGAGGCGGATGAGGAATTTCGTAGCAATGTCTCAAAGGCGCAATATTCTGCGCTAATGGCCGATTTCCAGCAGATATTTGGCGATATCAAAAATTCTGAACGCAAGAGTTTTAACGTAAACTCCGACAATGGTGTGACCACCGTCAAGGTGGCGATGAACACGCAATTCGCCAATGGCACGGGCGTTGAAAAATTCGAGTTCATCGAGCGCGATGGGAAGATGGGGCTAAAGGCCTATCACGTGGAAAGCGGCCTTTTGGAGGGATATGATTGGTCGCAGCATGACGGGTTGGCCGACCGAAAAGCCGAAGACACCGATGAAAGCGCCCCAATGGAGTAAACTGGATGCGGGTTACCGCGGGGTAAGCTCGAAGAGAATATCAACCGATGCAGAAATATCAATTTCGCCTTGCGCTATAGGCACGCCCGTTTCTATCGCTTGATAAAATCCGAATTCACTGCTCGGCGCGCCTGAACGGGAGGTATCATCAATCACCAAAATTCGTGCGATGCGCATGTTGGCCGCTTCGGCATAAAATTTGGCCTTTCGCTGCGCGTCTTTGACAGCCTTAACCCGCGCTGCGTCCAATTCTTCAGAACGATCATCTAGGCCGAAAGTGGGGCCTTGCACAGCATTTGCTCCCGCCGCGATGAGGCGGTCGATGACATCGCCGAAATTCTCAAGATTGCGCTGTGTGAGCTGTAGGGTGTTGCCAGCAGTGTAGCCTGTGATTTTCGGGAGTTTATCCATCGAAAACTGTGATTGGTTATTGCGTTCAAAGATTGGATTCACGCCAACCTCCGTGGTTTGGACATCTCTATCCGCAAACCCCAATTCCCTAACCGCTGTAAAAACGCTTTTCATTGCGGCGGTATTCTTTTCAAGAGCCTCTTGGGCGGAGGATCCGGTCGTAAAAACTGCAACGCTAAAGCGCGCGACATCAGGTGCTTTAGTGATTTCACCTTTACCCGTCACATTCAAGACTGCGTTACCAGGCGCGATTGCGTCAAGTGCCTGCTCCTGCGCTGCGGTGGGTGACGTTGTAAGGGGCAAAGCCAAGGCAACGAGAATTGCTGAGAGTAGCTGTTTAATGGCGAGTTGTCCTTGTCCGTCAGTTTGGATAATTCATTTTGATAAACCCGTTTACAGCGTCGCCTCAATCGCTCGCGCGGCAGCGGCTGGGTCGGGCGCTTTTGAAATTGGGCGGCCAATCACAAGCACGCTCGCGCCATCATCGCGCGCTTTTCGCGGGGTGACGACGCGCTTTTGATCGCCAATGACACTGCCCGCAGGACGCAGGCCCGGCACCACGAAAAAGCCGTTCTTCCACTGCTTATGCACTTTGCCGACTTCTTGGCCCGAACACACGATGCCATCCAGCCCTGCGCTTTCGGCGAGCTCTGCCAGGCGCATCACTTGATCCTCTGCCGATCCGCCAATGCCGGTGGCGGTCATATCGCTTTCGTCCATACTGGTGAGCATAGTGACGGCAACGACTTTGCAGCCATCCGCCGCGGCGGCCTTGGCGTCTTCCATCATCGCGCGTCCGCCGCTGGCGTGAATGGTGACGATTTTGGGCTCCAAAACATGGATCGCTTGCATCGCACCTGCGACTGTATTGGGAATATCATGCAATTTTAGATCGAGGAAAATCGGCAATCCCATATGGGCGATTTCATGAACTCCGTGGGCGCCGTGCGCGCAGAAAAACTCAAGGCCCAATTTGACCCCGCCAATATGCGCTTTGACCTTTTCGAGCAGTACCTTAGCTGGGTCTAGTGTGGGCACATCAAGGGCAAGATAGACCGGATTGCTCATGATGCTTTGTCATCGGTGGGCGCAAGCGTGTCGTCGGTCGTCGCCGGTTCGGCCGGGCTAGGCGCCAATTTCGGATTGTGCCGCGACAAGGCCGCAGAGCGCGCTGCATTCTCCAAAGTTTGGATACGCCGGTTTAGCCGCCATTTGGTGCCGCGATGCAGCAGCCACATGGGGATCAATCCAAGCACGAAAGACACGATCGCCACAGCTGGCAGGCGCGTGTCCCAGACCAGATCGCTCCAAATATTGACGGTGGCGCGCTCGTCCCAATTGGCGAAGGTAAACAGGGCGACAATCACCAACACCAGGACCCAACTTATTGTCCGAACGATTTGCATGCGTGTTCCCTCTCAGCGATCAATTGCTGACAAAACTAGACCTTTTGCCCAGCGAGTCCAGCCTACCCGAAAACTCGGGCGAAGATCGTGTCGACATGTTT
>CALFEA010000263.1 GCA_937950385.1 uncultured Altererythrobacter sp.
TGCCCCGTGCCACGCACACACGCGGTTCACGCGAAGCGGCGCGAGGCAAGCAATCGGGCCGCACACAGGAAATTCAACGCCTGATCGGTCGTTCCTTACGCGCTGTCGTCGATATGAAAAAGCTGGGCGAGCGTCAGATCACATTGGATTGCGATGTGATCCAAGCAGACGGCGGCACGCGCACAGCGTCGATTTCTGGCGCTTGGGTTGCTTTGCGGCTTGCAGTGAATGCGTTGATGAAATCGGGCGATATTACGCATGATCCGATCACCGCCCAAGTCGCAGCGATTTCTTGCGGTATCTACAAGGGTACGCCTGTACTCGATCTCGACTATCCAGAAGATAGCGACGCGGATGCTGATGCAAACTTTGTCCTGATCGAAGGCGGACAAATCGCAGAAGTTCAAGCCACAGCCGAGGGCGCGACTTATGACGAGGAAGGTCTTTTGCGCCTGCTGCGCCTTGCCAACATCGGCTGTGACGGCATTTTCAAAGCGCAATTGGACGCGGTGAAGTAATGACCGCTCGCCTCGGCTCTGGTTCGCTGGTTATCGCAACCCACAATGCGGGCAAGCTGAAAGAGATTTCAGCCTTGCTTGAGCCTTATGGTGTGAAATGTATTTCGGCGGGGTCGCTGGGCCTTCCCGAGCCTGAGGAAACGGGTACGACTTTCGCTGAAAACGCACTGATAAAGGCGCGGGCATCCGCGCAGGCTTCGGGCCTTCCTGCGCTTGCCGATGATAGCGGGCTATCGGTTGACGCACTTGGCGGGCGTCCCGGCGTGTACACCGCAGATTGGGCTGAGAAGCAATGGTTTGAAGGTGAGCCGGGCCGCGATTGGTATATGGCGATGGGCAAGGTTGAAGGGCTGCTGCAACAGCTTGGCCCCGACACTTCTCGCAGCGCGGCGTTCCATTGTGTCTTGGCGCTTGCATGGCCGGATGGCGAACACGCGGTTTACGAAGGCAAGTGCGCAGGATCACTGACTTGGCCGCCGCGAGGCGAGCTAGGGTTCGGCTATGATCCAGTCTTTCTTCCAACCGGTTCCGAGCAAACTTTTGCTGAGATTGATCCGGCGGAAAAGCACGCGATAAGTCACCGCGCTTATGCGTTTGCCAAATTGGTTGCAGAGCAATTCGGCCGCTAAGCTGAGGGGCTATTTGCCCAGTTTTACACCGCGAATATTGCCTGCAGGAAAGTAGCGGCAGACGAGAAATTCATCCATCCTGTTTTCCGCAATGGCGCAGCCAACTTCTTTGGTTTCTGGCCAAACCAGCTGGGTGTAATGGCCGACATTAGCCCAATTGCCTGACTTTGTTACCTTAGGGAATTCGCCCGGTTTGAAGTCCGCTTTCTCTGCGATAAACGCATCAATCATCTGTTTGGTAGTGTAGCGGCCTCTGGTTCCAACCCAAATGTTTTCACCCGCGCCGCGCCGCTTTTCAAAGCTGGCATGCTCCATTACATCACGCTTAGCCAAGTCATCGGCCCATTTCTGAGCTTCGCCCGCCAATTTGGGACTCCATGTTAGGGCGTCGGAGCCAAACACTTTGCGTTCGCCATTATGCGTGTCGAGCAAGGCTTGATAGCGCGGCGATAATTGCACTTCGTCCGAAACGGTAGGCGCAGATTTATGCGCCATCGCCATAAGGTTCAATGCCCGCGCGCCAGCGACATTGTCTGGCCAAATAGGGCCAGCGGCAAGAGCAGCGACAGCGACAAGGCTGGCAATGATGGTTGTTTGTTTTAACATAGGTCCTGTTGACAGCCTCTGCATGATAGCGCGTAAGAAATCCATAGTGGCAAAATCAATTTACATTCATTGGCCCTTCTGCGCCCGTAAATGCCCGTATTGCGACTTCAACAGCCATGTCCGCGAAACGGTGGACTTTGCGCGGTGGGAGGCGGCTTTGCTGTCGGACATGCGGGTTGAGGCAGAGGTGGCTGGCGGCGAACGCCTGCAATCGGTATTTTTTGGCGGGGGCACGCCCTCGCTTATGCCGCCTGCATTGGTTGAACGATTGCTTGTTGAGGCTGAGAAGCTATGGGGTTTTGAGCCTGATATTGAGATAACGTTGGAGGCCAACCCGTCTTCGGTAGAAGCCGCGCGCTTTGCAGAATTGGCGAGCACAGGCGTCAACCGTATTTCCATTGGTATTCAATCGCTTGAAGATGAAACCTTGCGCTTTTTGGGGCGTTTGCATTCATCTCAGGAAGCTTTGGGCGCGCTCGATATTGCGCAAAAGAATTTTGAGCGTGTCAGCTTTGATCTGATCTATGCCCTGCCCGATCAAACCGAGGAACAATGGCGGCGACAATTGGAGCGTGCCCTGAGTTTCGGCACGGATCACCTTTCGCTTTATCAGCTGACAATTGAGCCCAGCACCCGCTTTGCCACGGATGTGCGGCGCGGCGTGTTTGATCCGCTCGATGATGATAATGCGGCAGGGCTTTTTGAGGTGACCCGGGAGCTTACGCAGGCGGCCGGTATGCCCGCTTATGAAATCAGCAATCATGCGCGGCCGGGTCAAGAAAGCCGGCACAATCTCACCTATTGGCGTTATCGTGATTATGTCGGCATTGGGCCCGGTGCCCATGGTCGGCGCATGAATATTGCGACCGAGCGACATAAAAAGCCAGAGACCTACCTCTCCAAATGCGAGACGGGGCGAGATGGCATTCAAACCTCGCGCTATTTAGAGGCCAAAGAGCAGGTTTCTGAAGCTCTGCTTATGGGCTTGCGATTGGCTGAAGGGCTTAATTTAGAGGCCTTGGCTGAGCGGTTTAATGTGCCAGCAGATAGCATGATCGATGCAGGCAAATTGCAGCTTCATGAGGGGCT
>CALFEA010000264.1 GCA_937950385.1 uncultured Altererythrobacter sp.
TGATGGGACAGTGACATTGGTTGGCGGCGTGGAAGGTGTCTTAGTGGCTTTCGTTATTGGCCGGTCGGGCTTGTCGACTTCGGTCGGTTTGGGCGGCGGCGGCGGTGCTTCATCTGGGAAGACTGTTGCGATTAATCTGCCTCCAGGTTGGTCATCCGGCGCAATCGTGGCCGCCAATCCCAAAACCACCAAGGCGCCCATTCCGGCGTGGATTATCGCAACCCCTGCGATAGAGGCGCTTTGCTCGCGCAAGCTCTTTGCATCTGAATATGCCATTTTGCTCTCCTTGCATTATGTTTTTGATGCAGGCCGAGCGCGCCGTTTTCGGCTTTATCCCGAACCACATATGAGTCATGTTACAACATAACATTATAGAGGTCAAGTTAACGGGCTCTAAGCGCAAGGCTAAGACTCCAGAATCGCTGGATTTTGCGTGGCTTATGGAATGCGTCAGCCCTGAGGCTGTTGCGAACAATTTAGGTAATCGGGCAATCCGGCGACAAGCGGAAGTCGAGGTAATTGTCGACCGAACCCATCAATTCCTCAATCTCATTTTCGAAGAAGTGATTGGCCCGCGGGATCTCTTCATGATGGATTGTGATGTGCTTTTGCGTGCGCAATTTCTCGACCAATTTCTCAACCGCTGTGGGCTGAACCACGGTATCGGCTGCGCCTTGGACGAAAATGCCCGACGCGGGGCAAGGTGCAAGGAATGAAAAATCATACATGTTCGCAGGCGGCGCAACAGAGATAAATCCGCGCACTTCGGGGCGGCGCATCAGCAATTGCATGCCGATCAGCGCGCCAAAGCTGTATCCAGCAACCCAAGTGGTTTGCGCCTCTGCATGGATTGATTGCACCCAATCGAGCGCGGCGGCGGCATCAGACAATTCGCCAACGCCATTGTCAAAGCTGCCTTGGCTGCGGCCAACGCCGCGAAAGTTGAAACGCAAAACCGCAAAGCCGCGATCAGCAAAGGTTTTGTACATGCGCTGCACGATCCGGTCATTCATTGTGCCGCCACCCTCTGGATGCGGATGCAGGATCATCGCAACCGGCGCGCGCGGACGCGGTGGAGGGGTGTAACGGCCTTCGAGACGGCCTTCAGGACCGGGGAAAATGACGGATGGCATGAGCGATTTACCTGACGCAAATATGGGTGAGCCGATACGCCGGTTGGCGTTGGCAGAACGCGCGCTATATAGGCAATGCGATACAAATCGCAATAATTAGTGGGCTAGCGTCATTTCGAAACGCATTTATCTTGATCATGCGGCGTCCTCGCCGTTGCGGCCAGAGGCGCTTGCAGCGATGGAGCAGGGCTTTGCGATATGGGCCAATCCATCCTCACCCCATGCTGAAGGGCGCGCAGCAAAAGCGGCGTTGGAGGATGCGCGCAGCCGTGTGAAAGCAGCGCTTGGCTGGACGGGCGAGCTTATTTTCACCTCCGGCGCGAGTGAGGCGCTGTGGATCGCGCTCAACCAATCAAAGGCGCAGCGCCGCATAGTCAGCGCGGTAGAACATGACGCAGTGTTTCGCGCTGCGCCCGATGCTTTGCCATTCTCCGATGATCTGACCCTTGGCGCGGGCGATTTGCTCGCCATTCAGCATGTGAATTCAGAAACTGGCACGGTCAATCCGGTGGCGCAAATGGCGCAAACCGTGCGGCCAACGGGCGCTTTGATCCTGTCGGATTGCTCGCAAAGCGCAGGCAAAATGGCTTTGCCTGATGCCGATATGCTGGTTGTCTCAGCGCATAAGTTTGGCGGGCCGATTGGTATCGGGGCATTGCTGGTGCGTGATTATGCGATGCTGGAGCCGATTGGCGGGCATGAACGCGGTTACCGGCAAGGCACGGAAAATATGCCAGCAGCGCTCGGTATGGCGGCGGCTTTAGAAGCGGGCGATTGGGCGACTACGGCTGATGAACGCGCGGGTTTTGCGGCTCAGCTCGGCGATGCGGTGCTGCAAATGGGTGGTCAAGCGGATTACATTTTCGCCCTGACCCATCCCAGCATCAGCGCGCAGGCTCTGCTTATCCGGCTGGATGCAGCGGGATTTGCGGTGTCGGCGGGTAGCGCGTGCTCGTCTGGTACGCTCAAGAAAAGCCGCGTGCTTGATGCGTTCGGGGTGGATGATGACACCGCTGCACGGACGATCCGTGTGAGCATGGGTTGGAATACGGCGCCCCAAGATTTAGACGCCTTTGCCAAGGCTTGGGAGGCGCTTTCATGATCTATCTCGACAACCAAGCGACAACCCCGCTCGCACCAGAAGCCCGCGCGGCGATGCTCAAACATTTGGACGGACCGGCGGGCACTGGCTTTGGCAATCCGCATTCGCCCCATAGGTTAGGCCGCCAAGCCAAAGCAGCGGTTGAGGCCGCGCGTGACAACGTCGCCGCATTGCTTCCAAAGGAGGGCAAAGTGATCTTCACCAGCGGCGCAACAGAAGCGCTCAATCTGGCGATCAGGGGAGCCTTTGGGGACGGGCCCGTCGCCCATTCCGCGATCGAACATTCAGCCGTTGGTGATACAGCCAATAGCGCCGGAATGCAGCAGATTTTGGATGTCGATAAAGACGGGATTTGCGACCCCGCGCAAGACATTCCTGCGACAACAAAAATCCTCGCTATAATGCAGGTGAATAATGAGATCGGTACGGTTCAGCCAATCGGCGCATGGGCCGCCCGCGCAAAAGAAGTGGGCGCTTTGCTGCTCGTGGACGGCGTGCAAGCTTATAGCAAAATGCCTGTCGCGGATGCGGATATGATCGCGATTTCCGCGCATAAATTCTACGGTCCCAAAGGCGTAGGCGCTTTATGGGTGCGTGACGGCGTCAATTTGGAAGAAGTGCAAACCGGCGGCGGACAGGAGCACGGCCGTCGTTCCGGCACGCTGTCACCAGCTCTAATTGCCGGAATGGGCGCAGCGGCGAAATTGGCCGGTGAACGCATGGAAGACGATGTCGCCCATATGGAAAGCCTGTGGAACCGCGCGCGTGAATTGTTTGCCGATTGGACACTCAACGGCAGCGCAACCGCACGCTGGAAAGGCAATCTCAATATTCGCAAGGACGGATTGGATGTCGCGCGCCTTATGTCGGATTGCCGCGACATTATGTTCAGCGCAGGCAGCGCATGCGCCAGCGGATCGGGCCGCCCAAGCCATGTTTTGAAAGCTATCGGCCTCACCGACGCGCAGGCAAAATCATCGATCCGTTTGGGTTTTGGCCGCTACACCAGCATGGACGATATAGAGCGCGCCGCCGCCGCCATACAGTCTGCCACGAAGGACCAAGAATAATGAGCATTCGCATCGCTTTTACAGATTCAAATGGCAAGAATGTCGAGGCCACATGCGAGGCAGGCGATAATCTGCTTCGGGTTGCGCAGGCTACGGGATTGCCATTGGAAGGCACATGCGAGGGGCAAATGGCATGCTCCACCTGCCATGTGATCGTGGCCGATGAGTGGTTCGATAAGTTGCCAGAGGCAGCAGAACCGGAAGAAGATATGCTCGACTTTGCAGCAGGCGTGCGCCGCACCTCGCGCCTCGCCTGCCAGATCGATTTAACCGATGATCTGGACGGGATAGAGCTATCTATCCCTGGCGAAGCGCATGATGCGCGGGGCATGTAACGGCTAGCTAGGCGAGTTTTCGCTTGTTTTGTTTGCCGTTGCGGTATCTGTGCCCGCATCATCCTTGCGCCAAAACCGCAAGCGCAATCCAAACTGGTGAAGCACCCATCTTAGGCCGAATACGAGCAGCGCAATCGGCAGCAATATGGTGAGACCATAAATGATTGCCCCAATCGTTGTGCCCAAAATAGAGCCAATGGACTGGAAAGCTTCAACAATCGGGCGGGAGAAACTGCCGCCGCTGCGTGCGCTCGAATTGTAATCAATGCTGACCCGGCTAAAGGCAACGCGGCCTTTCATCTCGTTTAGCCAGCTGCGCGCTTGGTCTATTTCCTCATTCACTTGCGCAACGCCGCGCTCTGCCTCGACAAGCTCCGCGACCGTGCCGCGGCGCGAACGCAAGACTTCCATCAACCGGTCGCGCAGCAATGTTCGGGCACGCAGGCGAGCCTCGGTATCGACGATACTCTTGGAAAGATCCTCGCCCGAAATGGCCACGTCAATTTGTTCACC
>CALFEA010000265.1 GCA_937950385.1 uncultured Altererythrobacter sp.
GCCGGGCGAAGACGGACTATCACTCAGCCGCCATTTGATCGAAACGCACAATTTGCCCGTTATCCTGCTGACCGCACGCGGCGAGGCGACCGATCGTATTGTTGGCCTAGAAATGGGCGCTGATGATTATGTTGTAAAACCGTTTGAACCGCGCGAACTGGTGGCCCGCATACGCTCAGTGATGCGCCGCGCTGGCAGAGAGGCTGCGCCCGCGATCGATCAGGATATGATCTATCAATTTGAAGGCTGGATACTCAACCCATTAAAGCAGCGCCTCACCAATCCAGACGGGGCCAGCGTGCCAATATCAACCGCTGAATTTCGCTTGCTAACCGCCTTCCTTGATCATCCGCGCCAAGTGCTAAACCGCGACCAATTGCTCGATATTGTGCAAGGACGCACCGCGCATTTGTTTGACCGCGCAGTCGACAATCAAGTCAGTCGCCTGCGCCGCAAGATTGAAGCAGACAGCCGCAATCCGCAGCTAATCCTAACCGTTCGCGGCGGCGGATACCGCTTTGCCGCGGATGTTTCGCGCACCCGGTCAGAAACACCGCAATGAGCCGGTTTTTGCCCAAAAGCCTGATGGGGCAGACCCTGCTCGCAGCAGCTGCAGCGCTGCTAGTCGCGCAAGTAATCTCTGCCAGCCTGCTTTACCGCGCGGCTGAACAACGCCGCCTCGACAATACCGCTGAGCGCATTGTGAGCCGGATCGAGTTGGGCAATTTTCGTGCGCAGTTACCAGGGCGCGCCGAACGAAGAGCCGCTAGGCAAGAAGCGAGGCGAAACGATCGGAGCGACGAAAGGCGAGGGAGCCGGATGCCGCGCCGTTTCCACTTTCGCTTTGCTGATGAGCTGCAAACCACCGCGAGCGACAAGGAAGTAAGCGCGCTCGAAGAGCCAATCCGCGAAAAGCTCTCCGAAGCCTTCCCGCAATGGGGCGGGAACGCAGCGATTAACGCCGTGCTACGATTACAGCAAGATGATCCGGTGTATTCGCGCCGACTTGCCTCCAGCAGGTTTGAACGTAGTGATCTGCGCAGGTCAAAGCGCGAAATTGTCGTAGTATCAGTGCGCCCTGATGGTTCGGGCCGCTGGCTACAGGCACGTGTTCGTCTGCCGGAAAACCGCCCCCGCCCTTTGCCGGGAATTCTCCTCCAAACAGCTGTCCTATTTACTATTTTGCTCGGCCTATTGGCGCTGATTTTGCGGCGTATCACGCGCCCCTTGGCTGCGCTAACCAGCCGCGTTGAAGCCTTTTCCGGCGACCCTGATCAAGCAGCACGCCTTGAGGAAAGTGGCCCGCAAGACATGCGCCGCTTGATCGCTGCGCATAATGCCATGGAAGCGCGAGTTGCTGCGCTAATCGACGAAAAAGACGTCATGCTTGGCGCGATTGGCCATGATCTCAAAACGCCCCTCGCCGCCCTGCGCGTTCGCATCGAAAGCGTTCCCGATGATACGCAGCGTGCCCGCATGGCTGACAGTATTGAGGACATTACCAGCACTCTGGATGACATTCTCAGCCTAGCGCGCATAGGCCGCAGCGCAGCCAAGGCAGAGCTAACCGACCTTGCCGCGCTGACCGCAAGCGTTGCCGAAGAATTTGAGGATCTTGGTGAACCGGTAAAATTGGCTTTGGTTCAGCGCACCACACAGCCCGTACATGTCACCTGGCTCAAACGCGCATTACGCAATCTGGTTAGCAATGCAGTGCGTTACGGAGAGGGCGCAAGGGTGTCGCTGCTTAACGATGGCGACGATATTGTCCTGCGCGTCGATGATGATGGCCCAGGCATCCCAGATGATGCCATTACCGATATGCTTGAGCCGTTTCAGCGCGGCGAGGCATCGCGCAATCGCAGCACGGGCGGCGCAGGGCTTGGCCTGACTTTGGCGCGCGCAATTGCCGAGCAGCATGGCGGCGTACTGAGCCTTAAAAACCGCGAAGATGGCGGGACAATCACCGGCCTGCGTGCAGAGATCCGTTTGCCAGCAAAACAGACGGACTGACAACCGCGCCTTTTGGCTTTAAGCACAGGCTCTCTACCGATTGAGGAGCTTCCTAAATTGACCGCCAAACCCGCCCAAACCGCTGTTCTTTATGGGGCGCCGCTATCACTGTATTCCGGAAAGCTGCGCGCCTATCTCGATTGGAAAGGCGCGGACTATACAGAAGTCTTGAGCACGCCGGATGTCTACCGCGATATCATTATCCCCAATGTTGGGCGGCCGGTAATCCCTGTTTTTCAGACCGAAACCGGCGCTGTCTTGCAAGACACAACGCTTATCATTGACCATTGCGAAACGGAACTTGGGGGCCCTAGCGTTTATCCTGCCACTCCGCGCCAGCATTTCGCTGCATTACTGCTCGAATGTTTCGGCGATGAATGGCTCGTGATCCCCGCGATGCACTATCGCTGGAACTATAATGAAGAATGGGTTTACGGCGAATTTGGTAAGAGCGCGCTGCCAGATGGCGCGCCTGAAGAGCAATATGCGGTTGGCAAAGAGCGCGGCAGCACATTTCGCGGATTTGTGCCGATGCTTGGGATCAATGACCAAACGATTCCAGCGATTGAAGCCAGTTATGAAGCTTTGCTTGCCGATTTGAACACGCATTTTGCAGCGCAGCCTTTCTTATTCGGGTCGCGTCCATCGATCGGGGACCTTGGTCTGATCGGTCCTCTCTATGCGCACCTTTACCGCGATCCGGCCTCGGGCGAAATCATGGAACGATTGGCGCCCAATGTTGCCGAATGGGTGCGCCGAATGGTGAATGTCCAAACCCCGCAATCGGGCGAGTTTTTGGCCGCAGATGAAATTCCAGAGACCTTGCTGCCAGTGCTTACGCGGATGATGGCTGAGCAAGTGCCCTATCTTGAAAAGGTCGCTGCAATGCTAGGCGACTGGCTGGCCGCTAATCCCGGCACTGATATTCCGCGTGCGGTTGGCATGGCGGAATTCACCGTCGAAGGCGTAACCGGACAGCGCATCGCCGTGCCGTTCAGCCTATGGATGCTCCAGCGCGGACTGGATTACCTTGGCACGTTAGAGGGTGATGATCGCAAAGCATGCGAGGATTTGCTCCGGGCATGCGGCGGAGAGGCTTTAATCGGCTTTACAATGCCAGTCCGGCTGACATTTGAAGATCACGTCCTTAAGGCAAGCTAAACACTATCACTTAGATTTGAGGCGCTCTTTATCACCAAACAATTCGCCGTCGCGCGATGCCATCAGAATGCTCGATTTGTCAGCGACAAACCGCAGATCACCTTCCAATAGATTGCGAAACTGCGCCTCCTGTGCCGGGTCGCTGCCTGCGCAATCCGATCCCGCAATTGTCTCGATATTGCTCAGCTTTAGGCTTTGCCCTTCTTGCACATAATTGCCGGAAAATGTGTCGCAAGTAAACTTGGCCGTGAAGCTCGTTTCGCCAAATCGCAAGTAATGGTCATTGTCCGTTTTCGGCAGCTTAGACCTTTTCTGATTAAGCAGAAATGCCTCCCAATTGCGTCCAGCCAGCCCTATTTTTTCATCCTCGCGCTGCGTGGTCAGCGAAGGTTTACGCTTGGCAATTACGATCCGATCCTGGCCATTACGCAGTTCAATCCTGCCGTTGCGCAGTTGCGGGCGGTGAACCCGCGTCCGATGATGTTACTGACAGTTCTGCCTTGCGCCAGGCCTAACCTCCCTTCGGTTGTGCTCGAAGTACAGCCCATCAACGTCTGCGAGCCTGGCCCAGAGACATAGCGATCGCCATAGGCCAAACCCAATCCAAAAAAAACGTGTTGCAGCCATCATCGCCGGAGTAATTCGCGGCGCTGAACTTGACTGATAAATCTTCCAAAACCCGCCGGCCATTAACGCGCTCTACCTGATAGGCACCCCGTAATTGTTCAGCAGTGACACCAGGCGGCGAATCCGCCGAAGCAAGTTCATTAGCATTCGGCGCGCATGACGCCGCCGCGACCAACGCCGCTGAGATGACCAACAACTTGGCAGTACGTATCAACGCATCAAGCCTCCGATAAGATTGCGCACGAAACGCCCGGCCACTGGCCCTGCCAAATCGGTTGCAATTGAACCGGCAGCAGATGTTGCGGCAGAGCGCATCGGATTGGCGCGGCTTTTCTTGCCAAGCACTGCGGCAGCGGCCATGCCCGCGGCTGAACCGGCAGCCACTTTCATGCCGCGGCCCATTGCCTTTTCCCACATGCTTTTTGTTTTGCGCGGGCGCTTGCGAACTTCTTCCTCGCCTTTTTCTTCAACTTCTACGGCAGTCTCAGCCGCATCGGCTGCTTTTCCGGCGAGCACTTCTTCAGCGCTTTCGCGGTCAATCGCCTCGTCATATTTACCTTCAACCGGGCTGATCGATTGAATGATCGCACGCTCTTTTTTGGTCACAGGACCAAGGCGTGAGCGCGGCGGTTTGATCAGCGAACGCTGGACAACAGAGGGCGCTCCATCCTCCATCAAAGTGCTGACAAGTGCCTCACCCACGCGAAGCTCAGTGATAGCTTCTTCTACATCCAAATCTTCATTGATGCGGAAGGTATCGGCCGCCGCCTTGATCGCCTTTTTGTCATGCGGGGTAAAAGCACGCAGAGCATGCTGAACGCGGTTGCCCAATTGGCCTGCGACTTCCTCAGGGATATCGATCGGGTTTTGAGTGACGAAGAAAACGCCCACACCTTTGGATCGGATCAGGCGCACGACTTGTTCAATCTTATCTTCCAGCGCCTTGGGCGCATCATCGAACAACAGATGCGCTTCATCAAAGAAAAAGACGAGCTTGGGTTTTTCTGGATCGCCAACCTCTGGCAGGGTCTCAAACAATTCAGCGAGCAACCACAGAAGGAACGTCGCATACAGCTTTGGGCTACGCATCAATTTGTCAGCGGCCAGCACATTGACCATGCCCTTGCCGTTCTCATCAACTTTCAAGAAATCATCGATTTCCAGCGCGGGTTCGCCAAAGAAATTATCCGCGCCTTGGCTTTCAAAGCTGAGCAATTGGCGTTGGATCGTGCCGACAGATTGCTTGGAGACATTGCCATATTTGCCTGACAATTCCTTGGCATTTTCAGACGCCCACGCCAGCACAGCCTGCAAATCGGCAAAGTCGAGCAGCAATAGGCCATTGTCATCAGCATGACGGAAGATGATTTGCAACACGCCTTCTTGCGTGTCGTTCAAATCAAGCAGGCGCGCGAGCAATAGTGGCCCCATTTCCGAAATTGTGGTACGAATGGGATGGCCTTGCTCGCCGTACAGATCCCAAAAGATCACTGGATTGTCGGAATAGGCATAATCATCCATGCCAAGCTCTTTCGCGCGTTCCTCCAGCTTGTCTGCATGCTTGAATGTGGGTGAGCCCGCCATCGCAATGCCGGACAAATCGCCCTTCACATCGGCGACAAACACCGGAACCCCGTGGGCAGAAAAACTCTCCGCCATGCCTTGCAAGGTGACCGTTTTACCGGTGCCGGTTGCCCCTGCAATCAGCCCGTGGCGGTTGGCCCGTGACAGATCGAGATATTGCTTCTCGCCATTGCCAGCGAGGCCGAGGAAAATTTGACCCATATTATGTGCTTACGCTCCTGCGTCGTTATAGACTTTCACCCATCTGTGTGGCGCAGGCGCGCCCTCGGCGTCAAGCGGCGGGATAGAGAGTTTAGGAGAGTTTAGACTTCTGGTTCTCGACTTGCGCGGTGAACAGGCTATTGCTGCGGTGAAATGGACAGGTCGAAACCCTTTGTACTGCTAGACGATGCGCGTGCTGCCCAGAATGAAGGGCATGGCGCTGCGCCTGCGCATCTCTATACGGACCCGCGCGAAATATTCGTTGCATGGCGGGCCAAGGATGTGGCGCGTGTTTTGGAAGAGGCGCAAGCTGCACAGGCCAAGACTGGCGGGCATTTGGCGGGCGCAATTGCCTATGAGGCAGGTCTTGCCATGGAACCAAAGCTGGCGCCGCTATGTGATGCCCGGTCCGGAGCATTGGGCGCGCTTGTCTGGCTCGGCCTGTTTGACGATATCCGCGAAATTGGCGCAGATGCTGTGCCCGAATGGCTGGCTGCTCAGGTGGAAAGCGCAGGCTCCATCGGCCCGCTAACCCCGCAGCTATCAACCGGCGGATATGCCAATGCTTTTGCGCAAATGCGCGAGGCGATAGAGGCGGGCGACATCTATCAAGCCAATCTGACCTATCCGCTTGCAGGCAGCTATAATGGCGACCCACTGGGAATTTATGCCGCGCTGCGCCCAGCGGCCAAAGCGGGCTATGGCGGAGTGATTTTTGATGGCTCGCATTATTTGCTGAGCTTGTCGCCTGAACTGTTCGTTAGCCTGAAAGACGGGCCCGATAGCTCGAAGATGGCGAAGGTTAAGCCGATGAAGGGCACTCGGCCCCGCGTATCTGATCCGGCACTGGACCGCGAATTGGCAGAGGAATTGGCCGCATCTGTAAAAGACCGCGCTGAGAATCTGATGATCGTTGATCTGATGCGCAATGATTTATCGCGCGTATCGAGGGCAGGCAGCGTGCAGGTGGAGAATGCCTTTACCGTCGAGAGCTATCCCACCATACACCAAATGGTCTCTACCGTGCGGGCCCAGCTGAGTGACGATATAACTGCCGCTGATCTCATTCGCGCGATTTTCCCTTGCGGATCGATCACGGGCACGCCCAAAATTCGGGCGATGGAATTGATTGGCCTGCATGAGCGCGATGCACGCGGGGCCTATTGCGGGGCATTGGGCCGGATTGATCCAGACGGCAGCGCGGCATTCAATGTTGCAATCCGCACTCTTCGCTTAACGCCAATTGAAAATGACCAAGGCAGCGCGGTTTTGGGTGTAGGTTCTGCGATTGTTGCCGATAGCGAGGCGATGGCAGAGCGCCGCGAATGCGAGATTAAGGCCGGGTTTGCGCGCCAGACCGGGCCAGATCTGCACGCTGCAAACTTCGATTTGATCGAGACGATGCTGTTCAAACCAGAGACGGGCATTGAATTGCTAGAGCTGCATTTGGAACGGATGAAAGCCAGCGCGGCTGTGCTGGGGTGCGAATTTGACCGGCACGCGGCGCGCAATGCCATCCATGCCTTATGTTTTGAGCTGGAGACACAGAGCAAAATCCGCCTCTTGGCCGCACGCAGCGGCGCGATAGCCTTGGAAGCGCAGGCCCTGAGCAATACCGGCGCAGAACCGCTTACCGCCATTGCTTTGCCTCTTCCGGTCGACCCCTCCGATTGGCGGCTGAGGCATAAGACTTCTGATCGCGGATTTTACGCAGAGGCTTTGGCCGCTGCGCAGCATTACGGCGCGGCTGAGGCTTTGCTGGTCGGCGAGAATGGCCTCGTGACGGAGGGCAGCTTCACCAATATCTTCGTAGAACGCGGCGGCATATTGCTGACACCGCCCGCTCAGCTCGGCCTATTGCCCGGTGTTCTGCGGCGCTCGCTCATCGAAAGCGGGCGCGCCAAAGAAGCCGAACTCACCCTTAATGACCTCGCCGATGGATTTCTCCTCGGCAATGCCGTGCGCGGCCTAGTGAAAGCGACACTCCTCCCATGATCGAAGTTCTTTTTGAGGACGGCGAAGCGCTCGTCATTAATAAACCTGCGGGCCTTTCAATTGAGCAGCCGCGCCGCGGCGGGCCCAGTCTAGAAGATCACCTCGATGACTTGCGATTTGGCTTTCACCGCCGCCCCGTGCCGGTCCACCGCTTGGATACAGATACATCGGGCTGCCTATTGCTGGCGCGCAATCCCAAAGCATTGAAGCGTTTCAATAGAGCGTTTGAACTGCGCCAAGTCACCAAAATCTATTGCGGGATATTGGGGAGCATTCCGGCGGAGGCCGAAGGACGGATTGAGTTGGCTTTGGCGAAGATCAGTTCTGAGGAAAAAGGCTGGCGGATGATCCCGGCTGAGGATGGCAAACCGTCGGCCACCGATTGGAATGTACGCTCTTCACAAGATGGCAAAGCGTTGATTGAGTTTCGCCCTGAGACAGGCCGCACACACCAACTTCGCGTCCATGCCGCCAGCGGGCTTGGCACCGCATTGATCGGCGATCCGGTCTATGGCGATGCGAAAACCGCGCCGCGCACCATGCTGCATGCAGAAACGCTGATCGTAAAGCGCGAAGGCAAAGCCGATATTGCCGCGACCGCCCCCATTCCCTCTGACTTCCAAGCGTTTGGATTTGGCGCCCCAGAAACGCCAGATGAGACGCCGGTTGAAACTGAAGCTGAGGCCCAAGCAGAACCTCAATCCGATTCGCAGCCCGATACCTTGGCCCCAACCAGTGGGTAGAATCGCTGATCTTGCGGTGGAATTGGCGCAGGAGAAATT
>CALFEA010000266.1 GCA_937950385.1 uncultured Altererythrobacter sp.
TCGATCAGCTTTTCTTTATCGCTGCGCCCGTCGCCCATTGCCGCATTGGCAACGTCTTCAGCGGTTGGCTCAGTTGGCACAATGCGTTTCGCTGCTTTGGCAACAACCGCGTCCAATTCGCGCTGAGAACACAGTCCCAAAGTCACAGGGTCTTTCGGCTGAATGTTCTGGATATTCCAATGCTCACGGTCGCGGATCGCATTGATCGTATTGCGAGTCGTACCGATCAGCTTGGAGATTTGCGCATCGGAAATCTCCGGGTGGCTGCGCAACAGCCAAGCAATCCCATCGGGCTTATCCTGACGTTTGGAGACAGGCGTATAACGCGCGCCCTTGGTGCGGGTGACTTCGATCGGTGCTTTTTGCATGACCAAAGCGTAATTCACATCCGCCTGCCCCTTTTCGATCTCTTCCTGGTTCAGCTCGCCGGCATGCACAGGATCGCGCCCAGTGTATTTGGAGCCCGCCAGATCATCGGCCATGGCTTGCACTTCGAGAATATGCAGACCGCAAAATTCAGCGATTTGCTCAAAGCCGAGGCCAGTGTTGTCGACCAGCCAAGTTGCCGTGGCATGCGGCATAAGCGGTTTGGCTTGTTCTTTCTGCGTTGGCGCTTTGGCCATGGGGCTCTCCATTGTTCGAAAGACGTGCAAAATATCGGTTAGAAACAGAAGGACCGCCCCTCTCGGAGCGGTCGTTATGCGTCAGTAGATAGGCTAAGCGCGTCTAAACGGCAAGCACAGAGTCGATTGCCCGCCGCTGTCGCCGCGTTAAGGCGCGACTTCCAGCACAATTTTGCCAATATGCTCACCCGCTTCCATCTTCGCATGAGCAGCGCCAGCCTGCGCCAGCGGGAACGCCTGATCCATTACCGGCGTAAGCTCGCCAGAGGTGAATAATGGCCATGCATTATGCGTAATTTCATCGGCCAATGCCGCTTTAAACGCATCAGTGCGCGGGCGCAGCATTGATCCGGTTAAAGTCAACCTTTTGCTCATCACCAGAGGGATAAACAATTCTGTTTTCGGCCCCGTCAGCATTGCAATGGAAACATGACGGCCATCTTCACCAAGCGCTTGCAAATTGCGCGGCACATAATCACCGCCCACCATATCGAGCACAATATCGACGCCTTTCCCGCCGGTGAAGCCCTTGGCCTCCTCGACGAAATCGCCAGTCTTATAATTCACGACCAAATCCGCGCCGAGCTCGCGCGCCGCTGCACATTTCGCCTCGTCACCGCAGGTTGCAATCACTTTCATTTCGAAAGCCTTGGCCAGCATAATCGCCATCGTGCCAATCCCGCTGGTGCCGCCATGCACCAGCAAAGTCTCGCCATCGCGCGCCAATCCGCGCTCAAACACATTGTGCCACACAGTAAACAAGGTTTCAGGAATGGCGGCCGCAACATCCAAAGGCATATCATCAGGCACAGGCAGACAATGATCCCAGGGCGCTTTGCAAAATTCCGCATAGCCGCCGCCCGGCGTCAAAGCGCAAACCCGCGCGCCCAGCATTTCAGGCGGCACATCTGCGCCGATAACCACCACTTCACCAGCGACTTCTAAGCCAATAATCGGCGAAGCGCCCGGCGGCACGGGATACAGGCCCATCCGCTGGATACAATCGGGGCGGTTTACGCCTGCATAAGCGACACGGATCAGGACATCGCCTGCACCGACAGTGGGTGTTTTCGCCTCTTCCACAGCCAGAACCTCTGGCCCGCCAGGCTGATCGAACCCAATCGCTTGCATTGTTTCGGGTATATTTCCCGGCAAATTCTGGCTCATTGTGCCCCCACTATTGCGCCTTAATCAGCGCTGCATCACCAATTTGCACCAGAGTCGTCCTAAATGCCCCTTGCGCAAGCGAGGGAATAACCCCACCTTGCATTGACAGCAAGCTATCACACTTGCGATGTTACAAGACGAAATGGAATTGGACGATCTTCCGCGCCCCAAAGGCGATGCAGCCAGCAAATTGGCCGCCGAGGACTTAGCGCCTTATTCTCAAGACGAGCTGGGTGAGCGAATTGCCCTGCTGGAAAATGAGATTACCCGCGTTAAAGCCCATAGGGAACGTGCCGCCTCGCACCGTGCGGCAGCGGATAAATTGTTCAAGAAAAGCGGCGCATAATGCGCCCGCTTTCATTCATTTTGTGCCAGAATTCGTTAAGCTTAGCCTGCTTTAATGGCTCCGACCAAAAATGCCGCTCCGGGTCGCCTGATGAGAGCTGCACATACGACCACAGAGAAAACCATGCCTAGTTTTGCCCAAAATCTTGAAAGAACATTGCACAATGCGCTGGCCCATGCGTCAGAGCGGCATCACGAATATGCCACATTGGAGCATTTGCTGCTGGCGCTGATCGATGATGAAGATGGGGCGGCCGTTATGGCGGCTTGCGGCGTCGACATGGCCGAGCTGGGCGATGTCGTGAAGCAATATCTCGATAGCGAATATCAATCGCTCAAAACCGAAGAAGGTGCCGATCCGCAGCCAACCGCCGGTTTCCAGCGGGTTATTCAGCGCGCAATCCTGCATGTGCAATCCTCGGGCAAGGATACGGTCACAGGCGCCAACGTATTGGTCGCATTGTTCTCTGAACGCGACAGCTACGCGGTCTATTTCCTCCAGCAGCAAGATATGAGCCGCTTGGATGCCGTCAGCTTCATCAGCCACGGAATTGGCAAAGGCGGCAGACAAGTAGAGCAACGCTCACCCGAAGGCGTCGAAGACGCAGCGGCCACTCCCGATGGCGAACCGGCCAAAGAAGGCGGCGCGAAGAAAGAAACGGCGCTCGACCAATTCACGGTTAACCTCAATCAAAAGGCGGAAAACGGCAAGATCGACCCGCTGATCGGGCGCGGACCAGAAGTGGATCGCACGATCCAAATCCTGTGCCGCCGCTCCAAAAACAATCCGCTTTATGTCGGCGATCCCGGCGTTGGTAAAACCGCCATTGCCGAAGGTTTGGCGCGCAAAATCGTCGAAGGCGAAGTGCCTGAGGTTTTGGAGGACGCGGTCATTTACTCGCTCGATATGGGCGCATTGCTGGCGGGCACACGCTATCGCGGCGACTTTGAGGAGCGGCTCAAGCAAGTCGTCTCTGAACTTGAGAAAATGCCGGAAGCCGTGCTCTTTATTGATGAGATCCACACAGTTATCGGCGCAGGCGCGACCAGCGGCGGGGCAATGGATGCCTCCAACCTGCTCAAACCGGCCCTGTCCAGCGGCGCCATTCGCTGTGTTGGTTCCACCACTTACAAAGAATTCCGCAATCACTTCGAAAAAGACCGCGCTTTGTTGCGCCGGTTCCAGAAAATCGATGTGAATGAGCCGACGATTGAAGACACGATTGCGATCCTCAAAGGGCTGCGCTCTGCATTCGAAGATCATCACAAGGTGAAATACACGCCCGATGCGATCAAAACCGCGGTGGAACTATCCGCGCGCTATATCAACGACCGCAAATTGCCGGACAAAGCGATCGATGTGATCGACGAAGTCGGCGCGATGCAAATGTTGATGCCAGCGGGCAAGCGTAAGAAAAAGATCACCGCGCGCGAGATTGAGCAAGTGATTGCGACCATGGCGCGCATCCCGCCCAAATCAGTCAGCAAGGATGATAAGAAAGCGCTCCAAAATCTTGACCGCGATTTGAAACATGTCGTGTTTGGGCAAGATTTCGCCGTGGAAAAACTGGCCACTGCAATGAAGCTGAGCCGCGCGGGCCTGCGCGATCCGGACAAGCCGATTGGTTCGTTCCTTTTCTCTGGCCCAACCGGTGTCGGTAAAACCGAAGTCGCACGCCAGCTTGCCAGCATTATGGGTATTGAGCTGAAACGCTTCGATATGTCGGAATATATGGAGCGTCACAGTGTTTCGCGCCTAATCGGTGCGCCTCCCGGCTATGTCGGCTATGACCAAGGCGGTCTTTTGACCGATGCGATTGATCAGAACCCGCATTGCGTATTGCTGCTGGATGAAATTGAAAAAGCGCATCCCGATCTGTTCAATATCCTGCTGCAAGTGATGGATAATGGCCGCCTGACCGATCACCACGGCAAGACGGTCGACTTCCGCAATGTTGTGCTGGTTATGACCACCAATGCGGGCGCATCCGACATGGCCAGCCAAGGCATTGGCTTTGGCGATGTGTCCAAAGAAGATGCGGGCGAAGAAGCTGTGAAGAAGATGTTCACGCCAGAGTTTCGCAACCGCTTGGATGCAATTGTGCCGTTTGCCTATCTCGGCAAATCGACCGTTGCACGCGTCGTCGACAAGTTCATTCTTGAGCTGG
>CALFEA010000267.1 GCA_937950385.1 uncultured Altererythrobacter sp.
GTGCCCTATCCTGAGCGCTATGCCGAATGGATTGAGAAGAAACGCAAAGCCTCTGGCCGTATCCCGCGCCGCTACCCCTCAATCGAAGAAGCCTTCGCGCGGATGATAGAGGAAAACTCATATCTAACCGAAGCGCAGGCGCGCCATCTCACCATCCACGGGATCAACCGCAATGAGGATGGCACCTATAGTTGGAAGTTTGATCCGCATCTCAATGTGTGGGGCGTAGAGGATTTGGCCGATGAATTTATGGAGCAAATTTGGGGCGCGATTAGCTGTCCGACCCTATTGCTCTATGGCGCCGATAGCTGGGCGAGCAACCCGGCAAAGGATGGGCGGATAAAGCATTTTAACACAGCCAAAGTGATCGAGTTTGAGAAGGCAGGCCATTGGCTCCATCACGATCAGTTCGACCGCTGGATCGCGACTTTGAAGGATTTTCTGTAGTGGCTGAATTCTCAAACGAGCTATCGGGCAAGCATATTGCGATGATTGCGGAGCAGCCGATGTTTTTCGTCGCGACCGCTACGCTGACAGGGCGGATCAATCTGTCGCCCAAGGGATATGATGCATTCCGCGTGCTTGGTCCAAAGCGCGTGGCCTATCTCGATCTTGGCGGCTCGGGCAATGAAACTCATGCGCATTTGGCCGATGATGGGCGGATCACCATCATGTTCAACAATTTCCAGCAGCCGGCCAATATCCTGCGCATCTATGGGCGCGGCGTGCCGGTATTGCCGCAAGATGATGGCTGGGAGAAGCTGGCGGCGCATTTTACCCTGCTGCCCGGCACGCGGCAAATCTTTGTGATTAATGTTGAAAGCGTGCAGACTAGCTGTGGTTGGGGCGTGCCGAAAATGACCTTTGAGGCAGAGCGGGACACGCTGAAAAAGGCGCATCGCCAGGCCAACCCAGAGGAATGGGCTGCAAAAATGTCCACGCGGATTGCGAGTATTGATGGACTGCCGACCCGCGCCACGGACCGCTATATTGCGGGCGATGCGTGATTTTCACCAGCTTTTCTGCATAATAATTAATCACCGGCCTAATAATTAGGCAGATAACGGGTGATGCTTCCGACGCTGTTCCGGTCAAAATCGTTTAGAATCAGTTAACTTCACAAACTGGCACACCCCTTGCTGATAGCTGAGGGTCGGAAACGGGTCCGGCATGTATCAGGGGGCAAAGATGAAATTCATCATCGCCGTTATTAAGCCGTTTAAATTGGATGATGTCCGCGAAGCGCTGGGCAGCATTGGCGTCGCAGGTATGACCATATCAGAGGTCAAAGGGTTCGGCCGTCAAAAAGGTCAGACCGAAATTTACCGCGGCGCAGAATATTCCACCAATATGCTTCCCAAAGTGAAGCTTGAAATTGCCGCCAGCGACGACATCGCGGCGCAAGTGGTGGAAACCATTCAAACAACAGCCAACACAGACGCCATCGGTGATGGCAAAATTTTCGTACTCGATCTGGCCGACGCCACTCGCATTCGCACAGGCGAAGCGGGCGAGACGGCATTGTGATAACGGGAGCTCACACCATGAAACGTACTTTCTATTCATTCGGCGCGCTGGCCCTAGGCGGCCTAGCCGCGGCCCAGCCAGCTCTTGCTGCACCGGCAGCAGAGGCCGCTGAAGCGGTCGCAGAAATCGCCGAAGTGGCGGCACCGGCTGCCGATATGGTTGGCGGAGGCACTGCTTATATTCTCAACACGCTGCTGTTTTTGATCGGCGGCTTCTTAGTCATGTGGATGGCGGCTGGGTTCGCCATGCTGGAGGCGGGCCTCGTCCGCGCAAAGAACACTTCAACGCAGTGTCTCAAGAACATTGGCCTCTATTCAATCGCAGGCCTAATGTTTTGGGTTATCGGCTATAACATTGCTTATCCTGGCTTTGACGGCTCTGGTTGGTTCGGCATGGCCGGAACCATCTACGACATGCAGGGCGTTGGCGAAGCGGATTTGGACACAGGTTATTCTGTCGCTTCGGATTGGTTCTTCCAAATGGTGTTCTGCGCAACCACAGCTTCGATCGTATCGGGCACAGTGGCTGAGCGTGTGAAGATCGTTCCTTTCTTCATCTTCGTCGTTTTGCTGACCGGCTTTATCTATCCGGTTGTAGTTAGCTGGGAATGGGGTGCAGGCTCGCTTGACGCGATGGGTTTCTCTGACTTTGCTGGTTCGACTTTGGTTCACTCGACAGGCGGCTGGGCAGCATTGGTTGGCGCCATCATCATCGGGGCGCGCTCTGGCCGCTATGGCAAGGATGGCAAGGTCAATGTCTTCCCCGGCGCGAACATTCCGCTCGCGACTTTGGGTACTTTCATCCTGTGGCTCGGCTGGTTCGGCTTTAACGGTGCATCGCAGCTTGCGATGGGAACCATCGGCGATGTGTCGGATGTCTCCAAGATCTTCGTAAACACCAATATGGCTGCCGCTGGCGGCGTGGTAACTGCGATTGTCTTCACATTGATCCGCTACAAAAAGGCCGACGTGACCATGGCTCTGAACGGCGCGCTTGCCGGTCTGGTTTCGATCACCGCTGAACCGCTTGCACCGTCTGTAGGCTCTTCGATCCTTATCGGTGCGGTTGGCGGCCTGATCGTGGTGTTCACCGTTCCACTGCTCGACAAGCTGAAAATTGACGATGTGGTTGGCGCCATTCCGGTTCACCTGTTCGCAGGCATCTGGGGTACTCTGGCAGTTGCTTTCAACACACAGTCTGAAGTGGATGGCGTTACGCTCACCATGGGTCAGCAGTTCGGTGTCCAAGGCATCGGCGTCGCGGTCACCGCGGTGTTTGTATCGGCAGCATCAGCGATTGTCTGGCTTGCCCTGAAGCACACCATCGGTGTCCGCCCAACTGAAGAAGAAGAGTTGGCCGGCCTCGACCAAGTGGAGATCGGGGTGGAAGCCTACCCTGAGTTCGCTCGGACTTAATTTACCAATTCACCAGTTTGGTGGGGGAGAGGACTTTCCTCTCCCACCTCTTCCCCGCCAACACTTGTTCCTCCTGCGGACAAACAAACTATGATGGGCTCGGGCTTAACGCTCGGGCCCCTTTTTTGTGGGTGTGCTAGGCTTCTAGGCTTGGGCGCGGATAAACTCAGCGCAACGCTCGCCGATCATAATGCCCGCATGCTTTAGCGAAAGTGGGAACCGGTTTCGCGCCCGAAAGGATGCGTCACAAAGACGAAAGCATTATGCGCTGGTTTTGATAAACTCAGCGCAGCGTTCGCCGATCATAATGCTTGGCGCATTGGTGTTGCCGCTGACGATCTTGGGCATCACGCTGGCATCGGCGATCCATAGCCCTTCCACGCCGCGTGTCTTCAGCTTGGTATCCACCACGCTGGCATCATCGCTGCCCATCCGGCACGTGCCGACAGGGTGATAGACAGTGTCGGAACGCTCGCGGATCATCGTGTTGAGTGCGGCGTCATCATTTATATCAAATGGGTGGCGGTCGACGGGCGCATAATCCGACAAAGGCGGCGCCTCTGCAATCCGATGCGAAAGGCGGATGCCCGCGCGCAGGACTGCCAAATCGCGCTCATCATCGAGGAAATTGGGATCAATTTTGGGCGCATCACCCGCCGCATTTGTGTTCAAACGAACAGTGCCCCGGCTTTCAGGGCGGAGCACGCAGGCATGGAGTGAAAAACCGTGGCCTTTCACTTTTTCGCGGCCATGATCTTCCAAGACGGCGGGCACGAAATGCCATTGCACATCGGGCGCAGGGCTATCTGGCATAACCGACCAAAACCCCCCTGCCTCAGCATAAGGCGTGGTCATAATGCCCTTTTTGGTAAAGCGGTGCTGGATGATTGCTTTGGCCATGCGCCATGTGCCGGTCAGGCTGTCGCCAATGGGGTCGGTTGAGGCGGTTTCCCAGCCGGAAACATAATCGATATGATCTTGTAAATCGCTGCCGACCGCTGGCTTGTCGAGTGCCACGTCGATGCCATGCTCGGACAAATGTTCGCCCGGGCCAATGCCGGATAGCATAAGGATTTGCGGGGAATTGAAAGCGCCAGCCGATAGGACCACACCGTGCCTTGCGCGCACAATTTCGGATTTGCCGCCGCGTTTGATGGCCACGCCTGTCACGCGGCCATCCTCAATCACCAATTTTTCGACCAAAGTGCCGGTGCGAATGTCGAGATTGGCGCGGCCCCTTAATGGCTCCACATAGGCGCGGCTTGCGGTGCAGCGCTCGCCATCGCGCTGGGTGACTTGATAGATGCCAAAGCCTGCTTGGCTGTCATCATTGAAATCATCATTGCGGGTAAGTTGCAGCGACGCGGCGCTGTCGACAAAGGCTTTGCTGGTGGGGTTGGGCCATAGCTGGTCGGACACGCCCAGCGGGCCGTCGCCGCCATGGTGTTCATTGCCGCCGCGCACGTTCCCCTCGGACTTTTTGAAATAGGGCAATACGTCTTCATAGGACCAGCCATCGCAGCCCAGCGCGCCCGCCCAATTGTCGTAATCCCACGCATTGCCTCGGATGTAGACCATGGCATTGATCGCGCTGGAACCGCCCAATCCGCGCCCGCGCGGCTGATAGCCTATGCGGCCATTTAATCCCTTTTGCGGGACGGTTTCAAACTTGTAATTGGCGCTGTCGGGCAGGAAGGGAAACAGGCCAGGTGTGCGCACGCGGATGCCATTATTGCGCCCGCCCGCTTCCAGCAAACAGACGGAGGATCGGCCATCTTCAGCCAGCCGCCCGGTCACCGCGCTACCTGCGCTGCCGCCGCCGATGACTACATAATCAAACTCATCCATTTCGCGTCCCCTTATTTGCGGGGAAGCTAGGCAGGGTTGGAGCTTTGCGCAATTGCGTTGTTTTCAACAACTGAGTTTTGCGGGGCCGTGCCTTTGTGTTTGTGGCTTTGTGCCCGCCAACGCGAGCGGATCATATCGGAGGTTTCACGGCTGTTATCATGGCTCCAACCCGGCTCGCGCAAAAGGTAGCTGAGTTTGTGCCGCCAAGCCGCGCGCCAAATATCCTGCGCCATGCCGATCCATTCATGGAAGACCGCCCAGATCAGATTGAAACTGCCGAGCTGTTTGATGATCCCATACCGGATGCGCTCTTCATCGGTCTCAGCTTCAAACGTGCCGAACATTTTGTCCCAGATGATAAAGACGCCCGCATAATTGCGGTCGAGATAAAGCGGGTTGGTGGCGTGGTGCACACGGTGGTGGCTGGGCGTATTCATCACAGCCTCAAACCAGCGGGGCATGCGGTTAATGGCCTCTGTATGGATCCAAAATTGATAGATCAGATTGAACCCGCCTGCGATGGCGATCATGCCTGGGTGGAAGCCAAGCAGCACCAGCGGCAGTGCAAATAAAAAGCCAAACGTCAGCGATCCGGTCCAGCTTTGCCGAAGCGCTGTCGACAGATTGTAATGCTGGCTGGAATGGTGGTTCACATGGGCCGCCCACATCCAGCGGATACGGTGGCCTGCGCGGTGGACCCAGTAATATTTGAGGTCATCGAGCACAAAGCACAGCGGCCAAGCCCACCACACGCTCCACCATTGGTCACCGAAATCAAAGATTCGGTATTCATAGGCGGCGATAAAGATGGTCAGCGCAAATCCGCCAAGCAGTCCGCCCGCCACGGTGGAGCCAAGGCCGAATGCTAGGCTGACCAGCGTGTCTTTGGGCTCATAGGCTTCTGGTGCACGCATCCGCGACCACACCATCTCGATCAGGATAGCGATCACAAACAATGGGACTGCATATTGGGTGGGAGAGAATGAGGGGGCAAGTTCAGGCATTGCCGCCTGCCTTTAGCGCATTGATCGCTTTTGCCCAATCGCTACTCGCTTCTACCTGTAAATCCACGGCTCCAAACCGCCGCTCGCCGCTGTCGACAGTGAGCATTTCGCCTGAGTGATTGGCTCGGCTGTTGGCATTCAGCATGCGTCCTGCGAAATGGCCCCCATGCTGTTTGAGCAGCATAATTCGCCCAGATGCATCGCGCAGCAAAGCGGCTTTGCCACTTGCGTCAATGGCGAGTGTCTCGGCGGCAAATCCTTCCATTGCTTGATCCGCCCAATCACGCGCTTCGGCATCACTGGCAATACGCGCATCGCGGCCAAGCCCAAGCCAAACGGCTAGGCCTGCCACAGCGAATATCGCGGCCAATGATCCACCAAATTGAATAAGGGCGAACGGAATTTCCATCGGATCAAACTTGGCACGCGCGCAGCTTTGCGGCAAGCATGGGTTCACCCAAGGAGTTTTGTTCCATGAAATTGATTGCCCGTCTCGCCGTTACTTGCGCCGCTGTGATTGCTGCGCCGCTTTCCGCCGAATCTGAAATTGTCGATCCGGTTGCTGAGGTTGAGGCACAAGAAAAGCGCACCATCCGCATCGCGCAGCAATTGTGGGATTGGGCAGAACTTGGCTATTTGGAGACGCGCTCCACCGGCCTGATGCAAGAGGAATTGGCGGGCGAGGGCTTTGCCATTAAAACCGGCATCGCCGACATTCCCACCGCTTTTGTTGGCGAATGGGGCAAGGGTGGGCCCGTTATTGCGATCCTTGCTGAAATGGATGCATTGCCGGGCATCAACCAATCGGCCAGCGCATCGCGCGATCAAGTTGCTGGTAAGCATGCCGGCCATGCCTGCGGGCACAATCTTTTTGCAGCCGGTTCGCTAACAGCGGCCATTGCGGTGAAGCGCTGGCTTGAGAAAACGGGTACGCCGGGCCGCATCCGGCTTTACGGCACGCCGGCAGAAGAAGGCGGATCAGGCAAGGTCTATATGACCCGCGCAGGTCTGTTTGAAGATGTTGATATTGCCATCCACTGGCATGCCGATGATGAAAATAGCGCAGCGGCGCAAACATCA
>CALFEA010000268.1 GCA_937950385.1 uncultured Altererythrobacter sp.
CCTGCTGTCCATGCCTGACAATGAGCGTGAGCAAGCTTGGGCGATGGTTGAAGGGCAGGTTCAAAGCGGTGCGCCGGGCAGTGAAATGCCAGCCCCGCCAGCCCCGCCAGCACCTCCTTCTGAAGCGCCGGCCCCGCCAGACGGGCGATAATAGCCAGAACAACTCCCAGCGCGCTTGGCTATGGTCCTGCTAAGCTGCGTTAACTTGCCGCGTTGGTATCGCCTGTTTGCTCTTGCCTCAGCAGATGCAATTTGGCTTTGCCGACGCGGCGCTCTTTTTCGAGGGTAAGTCCTTTGACTGTGACCTCTTCATGGCCTGCGGTTTCGACCGCCATCCAAGTTTCTGGGCCAATCCAGCCAAGGCGTAGCAACCGGTCGAGCGCCACTGCACCTGCGCCAGTGTCATAAGGCGGATCGAGCAAAATAAGGTCGAGCGGCTGCGATGCGGCGGGCAATGTCATAACCGATGTTTGCCGCACATCGCTGCGGCTGCGGGCATCCAAGGCGCTGATATTGGCGCGGATCGCATCCACGGCTGCGCGCTCTTGTTCTACAAACAGACAATGTCCTGCGCCGCGAGACAATGCCTCCAGGCCGAGAGCGCCGGAACCTGCAAAAAGGTCGGCAACGCGCAAATCATTGAACGCGCCCAAGCGGCTGGTCAGCATATTGAACAGTGTTTCGCGAGTGCGATCAGCTGTGGGGCGAGTGGCTTCACCCTTTGGCACAGTCATTTTGCGGCCGCGCCAATCGCCAGCAATAATTCTTAAACCGGCCATGGCTCTATTCGCGCCCGCCGCGCTTCAAATCGCTTTGGAAGCGGCCAAGATCGCCCTTGCGCACTTCGACAGCCTGTCCGCGGCCAAGCTCGCCCAATTCGAACGGGCCGTAAGCGGTCCGGATCAAACGGCTGACCTGCAGACCGAGATGTTCAAGCACGTGGCGAACCTCGCGGTTTTTGCCTTCTGTGATGCGCACTTCGATCCATTGATTGCTGCCGCTGGCGTTTTTGGTGCGCGCTTCCAAATTGGCATCAATCGGCCCGTAGCGAATGCCATCCACCTCAATACCGTCCATCAAGCTTTCGAGCATTTGCTGCGTCACATCACCATAAGTGCGCGCGCGGTAGCTGCGGGTAATGCCAGTGGATGGCAGCTCCATCTGACGTTTTAAACCGCCATCATTGGTCAGTAGAAGCAGGCCTTCTGTATTCAGATCCAAACGGCCAACCGGCATGATGCGCGGCGTGTCGGCGGGCAGGGCATTGCGCAAAGCATCGTAGATTGTTGCTTTGCCAGAGAAATCGCGCTCTGCCGTCAGCAGGCCCGATGGCTTGTGAAAGGCGAAGAGGCGAGTGGGTTCCGGCTTGCCAACGGGCTTGTCGTCAACGGTGACGCCGTGCAAATTGGGAATGATGGTGGCGGGTGTATCGAGCACTTTGCCGCGGATCGCGACGCGTCCATCGGCGATCATACGCTCCACTTCGCGGCGGCTGGCGATACCAGCGCGGGCCAGCAATTTGGCGATACGTTCGCCTTCGGGGCGGCCTTCTTGGCGGGGAGTATTGGTCATAGAGGCGCGCCTAGGCGGTTACGGTGCTGCTCGCAACGCTTCATCGACGATTTCGCTGAAACGCGTGATGCCCGTCTCCAAAGTGCCCATCGTCAATTGCTCGACCGCGCCGCTCTCAAGGCCCTGCTGACCAAGCTCAGCTGCGCGAAAATCTTCCGATGCAAACACGCCGCCATCCAGCAGGTTCCAGCTGCGTTCCCAATGGCCCAGCGCTTTTTCCGTCTTGGGTTCTTCGGGGATCAACATGAAATCCTCCACCATGGTTTCATTGTGAGCTTGCGGCATCAGCACCATGATATTCACATAGTCGGGGCTGGGGATGACGATGGTTGCAGGCAGCAATTGATAGGCAAAGGTAACGACCCGGCGCATGGCTTCGATATCGTTAAGATCAACGCCTTGCATCTCTTCCAAGCGGCCAACAGCGCTGCGGGAATGCGGCCCAATTTGATCGCCTGCCGTTTCGCCATCGGTAAAAAACGGCCCGATCGTGTTCGCATGCAGGCGGGTGACATGATAGCTTTCTAAAAAAGCATCCATGATCAGCTTCCAATTGCCCGCAACCTTGTGCGTTTTGCGGCGGAAAAGATGCATGTCATCCATTCCAAAGGCGCTGAAATCTGCGCCCAATCGCTCGGCATCGGTAAAGTCAGCGTCTTGAACAGGCGCAAACCAAATCATCCCGCCGCTTTCAAAGCTAGGCAGTTCTTTCAAGGAATGATCGGACTTTTGAAGACCGGGGAAAGTTTCAGGGCGAGGCAGCGCCAGCAGCTTTCCGTCCAATCGGTATGTCCACGCGTGATAAGGGCACACAAGGCGCTTTATGCATTCGGCATCATTGCCCTCAACCAAACGCGTGCCGCGGTGCTGGCAAACATTCAAGAACACATGCGCCGTTCCCTCCGCATCGCGGGTAATCAGCAAGGGGCGGCCCGTTCCATCATGCGGCACAGCCATTCCGGCATCGGGCAAAAGCGCGCTGGGGCAAATAACTTGCGGCAAGCGGTCAAACAGCGCCGCTTTCTCCGCTGCAAAATGCGCAGGGTCGGTATAAAGCCGTGCTGGCAAGGTCGTGATCCGGTCACCGCGGCGGCTTTTGCCTTCCGCAATCACCTTGGCCAAGGCCAATTGCCCGGCTGTTGGGGAGCGTTTGGGTCGCAAACTGGGGACATGCGTTGCGCTAGCGTTCATCGCGGCATTCCTATTTGGGTTAAGCACCGCTAGAGATGGCACAATTATTCGGGTTGGGGAAGGAAGTACCATAATGTCAGCTGCCAAGGCAGAACCAAAGAAGTCGTCCATGCGTGCGCTTGGATTGGCGCTGACCAATCGCAAGACAGGCTATATGCTCCTGTTCGGCTTTGCCAGCGGGCTTCCCTATGCGCTGCTGCTAGGCACATTATATGCTTGGCTTACTGATGCAGAAGTCGATGTAGAGACCATGGGCGTGTTCTCGCTCATTGGGCTTGCCTATGCGTTTAAATTCCTCTGGTCGCCCGCTCTTGACCGCGTGGATATTCCGTTCCTCAAACGGCT
>CALFEA010000269.1 GCA_937950385.1 uncultured Altererythrobacter sp.
AGACAGATCCACTTGCATGCCGATGCGGTTCATTTCGCGGATCATTGCGCGGCCAAATTCGGTCAGGCCATTATGCTCGGGCGCGTCTGTCGCGCTATCGGCCCAAGGGGTGTTTTTCGAATGGGTCAGCGTCATATAACGCGCGCCCAGATCATACATTTGCCGCAATACGCCTAGGCTGGAGCCGATCGAATGGCCGCCTTCCATCCCCAGCATGCTCGCGATTTTGCCGTCGCGGATGGAACGCTCCACATCATCGGCGGTGAGCGCCAATTGCAGTTGATCAGGATAGCGCGCAATCAGACGCTTGGTGACGTCGATCTGCTCCATCGTCATCACCACAGCCTCGGGCTCATCCAAGGATGCAGGGACATAGACAGACCAATATTGCGCGCCGACCATGCCGGTTTTCAGCCGCTCCAAATCGGTGTGCATGACGCGCCCAGCGGGATGCGTTTCGCCTGTGCCCGTTGTGTCGTTAAAGTCGAGATCATTGATTTTATTGTCAAAGCGGCTGCGCAATTGGATCGGCACATCATTATGGCCATCGAACACGGGCGCGGCTTTTAATGCGGCCATTGCGGTCACTTGTTCCGGGCTAAGCGGTGTTTGCTCGGCTGCTGTTTCGCCCCCTGCTTCGGCCCCTGCTTCTGGCACATCTTGGGCAAGCACTGGAGACGCCATCAAAGCGGCCAATCCGGCGCCCAAAGCTAAGTGAGCTGCAAATTTCATTCATTCTCTCCGTAAGTGCACCGATTGGGGTTTGCCGGCTATGCCATGAGAGTGTAACGCCATGCCATGACAAATCTACCCCCGATAAAGCACCCGTCAGACCGCCAGAACGCCCGCACCTTTGGATGGTATATCCGCATGGCATTATGCGTGCTGCTGGCGCTATTTTACGGCTATGCCGGATATGCGCATATTGCCGCGCCGCAAAGTTTTCTGGCGATCACGCCGGATTGGGTGCCGTTTAAAGAAGCGGTGATTTATTGGACTGGCGTGGCCGAGATTGCAGGCGCAATTGCCTTGCTCCAGCCGTTTTCAGCGCCCTTGCGCAAAGCGGGCGGTATCGGGCTGGCTTTATATGCAGTGTGCGTGTGGCCCGCCAATATCAATCATATGATGATGGATAGCGAGACCGTTGGATGGACCATGAGCGATGGCGCTGGCCTTGCCTATCACATCCCGCGGATGATCGCGCAGCCGATCTTTATCTGGCTGGCTCTATGGGTCAGCGGGGCCGTGGATTGGCCCTTTAAACGCCGCAGCGAAATTTAGCAGCGGTTTAAACAGAGGCCGACAAGAAAAGGCCCAAAACAAAAGGCTGGCAAACACGCGCAAACGTGCCGCCAGCCTTTCAAAGCCATAATGACTTAAATCAAGTGAGGTGCTTAGACACCGCAGCTGTCATTTTGAACATAGAGATCTGGTCTTTACCGATCACTGCGCTCAATTTCGCATCAGGATTGATCTGACGCTTATCTTTGCTGTCTTGCAGGTTGTTGGCCTTGATGTAGACCCAGATCTTCGAGGTAACTTCAGCGCGGGTCATAGGACCTTTGCCGATTACATTCTCAAGATCGCCTGTGAGAGTTACGGGCTTTTGCAGCGCGTTATTCTTGCCAGCCATAGTATTTTCCTTTCAATGTTCTGACACTAAATCAGTCTTCGTCGTCATCAACCCAATCGCCCTCTTCTTCAGGCGACGAGGTGTATTGGGCGACCAGCACTGAGCTGGCCATGACATGCCCCTCCACTTCCGCGATCAATTTTTTCCGTGAGGCCCCCGGCATGAGGGTCAATGGCAGATCGAGCGCGAAAAGTTGGAATACAAATGTATGGGTCTCGCCGGTCGGCAATTCTGGCAAAAGCCATTCTGAATTGCCCTTGGCGTTTTTGCCGGCGCGCGGCGGTGCTTCTCCTTCGAGAAGTTTGCCGCGCTGCCCAGGCAGCCCCCATACGAGCCAATGGCATTTTGGCTCAGCCGAGGTGTCTGTTGCATCCTCGACAATAATAATGATCTCTTGTGCACCCGGCGGCGGCGCTGTCCATTCCAATGGCGGCGCAACGGCGTCCTCTTCATCGGCGGTGAAGCACGGGTCCAATTCCTCACCAGCGGCAAATGCCGGGCTGGTAAGTTTCATACCGCCGCGTTCAAAGCCGCGCGCATCACCCAGAGCGCACACGGTTAAACCGGCATGCTGCGCGGCAGTGGGTAAAGCAGATTGGAGCCAGTCGGGCACGCTCATAGTGTTAGAATCTATCCTCTTTGTTCTCATTTATAAGCTAGGCGCTAAAAACGGCGCTTACGAGGTGCGCCAAGGGCATTTTGGGCAGTTTTCCCCGTAAACTGTCCGTAAATCTTGCAAAATATCGCCAAAATGGAGCGAATGCGGTGGCCGGAGGGCGTTTGTGCATTGACCGTGCGCAATCCTTTGTGGGAGTAATTCAGCATTATTCAGCGGCGCATACTCGCCGTCTTGGGAGAATCTCTACGATGACTACCTCCAGTTTCGGCCCCCGTTTTGCCACCCGTATTGGGCGTACTGCCCTATCTGCAACTCTCGCCTTTGCGCTTGTGGCTTGCGGGGGTGGCGGCTCCAGCAATCCGGTAATCGCTGGCGGAGGCGGCGGCGGCACGGGCGGCGGCGGACAAGGCACAGCGGGCGCATGCTCCCTGTCAGAACGCCAGGACTGGGCGCTGAGCGTAATCGACGAATGGTATCTCTTCCCCGATCTGCTCGCCAGCAACGTAAACAAGGCCAGCCATACTGATCTGCAAAGCTATCTCAACGCGCTGGTCGCACCCGCACGGGCACAGAATAAGGACCGCGGCTTTACCTTTATAACATCGATTGAAGAAGAGAACGCTCTGATCAATTCCGGCTCCAGCGCCGGCTTTGGCATTCGCCTTGCTTATGACACCTCGGCCAACCGCGTCTTTATCTTGGAAAGCTTTGAAACAGCCCCCGGCTTTCAAGCAGGCATGGACCGCGGATCAGAATTGCTGGCGATTGGTGAGAACGCGGGCAATATCCAAACGGTTGCCTCCCTCATGGCATCTGGCGGACCGCAAGCGGTTGTTAACGCGCTTGGAGCGTCTGACGCAGGCGTGACCAGGATATTGCGCTTCACCGACGCGAATGGTGCCACCGTGGAACAAAGCGTCGCAAAGACCGACTTTGCGCTCGACCCTATCTCTGACCGTTACGGCGTGCAGACATTCAATGATGGCGGCAAGCAGGTTGGCTATATCAATCTGCGCACCTTTATTGTTGGCGATGCGTCTGACCAATTGCGCACTGCGTTCAGTGATTTTCAAGCGCAAGGCGTCTCTGAAATCATCATTGATCTGCGCTATAATGGCGGCGGATTGGTGAGCGTGGCCGAAGTGTTTGGCGATTTGCTGGGCCGCAACAATGTCGGCCAAGTCTACAGCCGAACGACTTTGCGCGCATCCAAGGCCTCTGAAAACGAAACCAAATTGTTTGCCGCCGAGGCCAACTCCATCGCGCCGACGAAACTGGCCTTTATTATGACCGGCTCCAGCGCCTCTGCCAGCGAGCTGCTCGCCAATTCCATGCTGTCTTATCTTGGCAATGATATTGCGCTCATTGGTTCCAACAGTTTCGGCAAGCCGGTTGGCCAGTTCGGCTTTGACCGCAGCGAATGCGATGACCGTTTACGCGTCCTCACATTCCAAACCGAAAATGCAGACGGCAATGCGGAATATTTTGACGGGCTGGCCAGCGCCTTCCCCAACACCTGCCGGGCGCAGGATGATTTGTTCAAATCCTTCGATGATCCAACCGAGGATTCCATTGCGCGTGCATTGGACTTCCTTGGCGGGCGGACTTGCACCGCGATCAGCGGCGGAACAACGCGCACCACTCAAAGCGTGCGGCCAGCCCGCGAACCTCTGCGCCCTGAACGTCCAACAGCGGCGCAATATGAAATACCAGGCCTGTTCTAAGGTAAGCCTATGACCCAGTCAGAAACCACGCGCTTAACCAGCTTTGCTGAATTTTGGCCGTTTTATCTGGCCGAGCATAGCCTGCCGCGCACCCGCGCATTGCATTATATTGGCACCACTCTGGTCGTAGCGATTGCCATCTATGCTGCGGTCAGCGGCGCATGGATGTGGCTGGCG
>CALFEA010000270.1 GCA_937950385.1 uncultured Altererythrobacter sp.
AACCGCCCCGATGTGCTTGACCCTGCGCTGCTGCGCCCGGGCCGTTTCGATCGGCAAGTGGTTGTGCCGATCCCTGACATTGATGGCCGCGAGAAAATCCTCGCCGTGCATATGAAAAAAGTGCCGCTGGCACCCGATGTAAACAGCCGCGTGATTGCGCGCGGAACGCCCGGTTTCTCCGGTGCTGACCTCGCCAACCTCGTGAACGAAGCGGCCTTGCTGGCGGCTCGGCGCACCAAGCGATTGGTCGCAATGCAGGAATTTGAGGATGCCAAGGACAAGGTGATGATGGGGGCGGAGCGCCGCTCTATGGTCATGACCGAGGATGAGAAAAAGATGACCGCTTATCACGAAGCGGGTCATGCGATTGTCTCTGTCCATGAAGAGGCTTCCGACCCGATCCATAAGGCGACGATTATCCCGCGTGGACGCGCTTTGGGCATGGTCATGCGCTTGCCAGAGCGAGATAGCTATTCCTATCACCGCGACAAAATGCACGCCAACCTGTCTGTCGCAATGGGCGGGCGCGTGGCGGAAGAGTTGATCTTTGGCCATGATAAAGTGTCGTCAGGTGCAAGCTCTGACATTCAATATGCAACCGATCTGGCCCGCAATATGGTGACCAAATGGGGCATGTCTGAAAAGCTTGGGCCGCTTCAATATGAAGAAAGCCAAGAAGGCTATCTCGGCATGGGTCAAACCTCGCGCACATTCTCGGGCGGTGAGACCAATAAGCTGATTGATGCAGAAATTAAGGGCTTGGTTGAAGGCGCTCACAAACGCGCCACGCAATTGCTCAAAAAGCACAACAAACAGCTGCATCTTCTGGCAGAAGCCATGCTGGAATATGAGACTTTGACAGGCGATGAAATCACCAAATTGCTGGAAACCGGCAAGATGGACCGTCCCGACAAACCATCGGGCCCTGCTGCGGCAATCCCGGCGGCAGGTTCTAGCGTGCCAAAGGCAGGCAAGAAATTCGGCGGATCAGGCGATGCGAGCCCGCAAGGGGCGTAGTTCCAAACCGCCTAACACGGACACGGACACAAAAAAGGCCGCTCCCAATCCGGGGCGGCCTTTTTATTGAGCGAAAGCGGCGCGTTTAGCTGCCGTCATACTCCGCACCGATTGATGTTGAGCGGGTCGGGGCGCTAGCGGTAATCCGCAAGGCTTCTGCCGATTGGCTCAATGAACCGATTTCATCTTCATCATCTTCATCATCAGGAAGAATCTTCTGAAGGCCGGTGATGACGCTTTCGTTGAGCTCTTTCGGCTTGACCGTTTGCTCAGCAATTTCGCGAAGAGCCACAACCGGGTTCTTATCGCGGTCGCGTTCCAGCGTCAGTTCACTGCCACCTGAAATCTCGCGTGCACGCTGGGCGGCAAGCAGAACAAGGTCAAAACGATTAGGGATCTTGTCGACACAATCTTCGACAGTAACGCGCGCCATAGGGCACTCCAGTCAGCAAAAGGTTTTAAATGAAGCGCGGCGAATAGGTGGGCTGTGCGCATGAGTCAAGAAAATCAACACGCCCACACACGGAGGCGCGCAGCCATCATGTCACCGCCTACTCATAACCGTAATCGGAATAATCCTTGCGATTGGGCGAGGTGAATTTGGTGAACTCTGGCTGGAAGTGGAGCGGGACATTGCCGGTCGAGCCGTGGCGCTGCTTGGCGACGATCAAAGTCGCGCGGTTTTTCAGCTCCAGATATTTCTCTTCCCAAGCGCGGTATTTCTCGGTTGTATCCGCGCTGCTGCTTTCATTCGGCATCTCTGGGCGGATCGCCTCGTGATAATAATCTGCGCGGAAAATGAACCAGACCATATCCGCATCCTGCTCAATTGAACCCGATTCCCGCAGGTCGGACAGCATCGGTTTTTTGTCCTCGCGCTGCTCCACCGCACGGCTTAGCTGAGACAAGGCGATCACCGGTACAGACAGCTCTTTCGCCAGCGTCTTTAGCCCTCGGCTAATCTCTGAAATTTCATTCACGCGGTTGTCATTGGCGCGGCCAGAGCCCTGCAAAAGCTGGAGATAATCGACCACAATCAGGCCAATGTCATGCCGCCGTTTCAGCCGCCGAGCGCGCGTGCGCAGGGCAGAAATTGTCAGCGCCGGCGTGTCATCAATAAACAGCGGCAATTCGGCCAAGCGCTGGCTGGCAAAGGACAGTTTCTGAAATTCCTCGCGGGTCAATTTACCGCTGCGCAAATTTTCAGAACTGATCTCTGCTTGCTCGGCCAAGATACGCGTGGCGAGCTGATCCGCGCTCATCTCTAGGCTGAAAAATACGGTCGGCCCGCCATAATTAAATTCGCCGCCATCGGCTTGAAAGCGCAAATGTTCCTCGGCGCAATTAAAGGCAATATTGGTGGCGAGCGAGGTTTTGCCCATGCCGGGGCGCCCCGCCAAAATGATCAAATCGCTTTCATGCAGGCCAGATGTTTTGTCATCAATCGAGGCAAGGCCCGATGTCTTGCCCGACAATCCGCCGCCCGATTGCATCGCTGCCTCGGCCATTTTGATCGCTGCCAGCGCTGCGTCTTTAAAATCAATCGCATCGCTGCCGGTGCTTGCGCCTTCGGCGACGCGGAACAAATCGGCTTCTGCCTGAGCGATTTTTTCCATCGGCGCGACATCTTCAGATGTATCAAGCGCCCCTTCGACCAATCCCCGGCCCACATTGACCAGCTCGCGTAAAAGCGCCAGATCGTATATTTGCGAGGCCAATTCGCTGGCGGCGAGCAAGCCTTGTCCGTCCGCCGTCAGCCGCGCCAAATAGGTTGTGCCGCCCAATTGCGCGAGCGCCTCATCCGCTTCAAAATAGGGCTTGAGTGTCACTGGACTAGCGGTGGCATTGCGCTCGACTAGCGTCAAAATCCGCTCGTAAATCCGCTCGTGCAGGCTTTCAAAGAAATGATCGGGACGCAAAGGCGTGCGCAATTCCTCGATCACGCGGTTGTCGATCAGAACCGCGCCCAGAAATGCCGCCTCTGCCTCAATGTTGGAAGGCAAAGCGCGCGCCTGCGTTTCGCCAGCGCCAGAACCAGCAGGAACGGGCAAAGAAGGGGCCGCGCCCATTGGCGCATCATCACGGATCAACATATCGGTATCGGACATGGGGCCTATTGAGACCTTGCGGGCGATCTTCGCAAGGGGTCAAAAGCGGTATATTTATCGCACTTGGCTGTGGATAGCGGGGATGAAATGCGTCCACGCTCAATGAGCGCTTGAAACAAGGGCCGTGCATCTGCGAATGGGGATAGGCGATGGCTGACACATCCTC
>CALFEA010000271.1 GCA_937950385.1 uncultured Altererythrobacter sp.
GACAAAAAGGTGCTGGGGCGCTTAATCACAGCTGCGCCAGAAATGGTCAAAGTGGCGCGTACTATTGAACGTGTGGCCTCTACCAATGTCTCTGTTATGTTGCTGGGAGCAAGCGGTACAGGCAAGGAACTGCTCGCTCAAGGCTTGCATGATGCCAGCGATCGCAAGGACGGACCGTTTGTCGCAATTAACTGTGCAGCGATTCCTGAAAACTTGTTGGAAAGTGAGTTGTTTGGCCATGAAAAAGGCGCGTTTACTGGAGCCGTCAAAACGACAGAAGGGAAAATTGAAAGCGCCAATGGCGGTACGTTGTTCCTTGATGAAGTCGGCGATATTCCGCTGCAATTGCAAGTCAAATTGCTACGGTTCTTACAAGAACGAAAAATTGAGCGGATCGGTGGGCGCAAGGAAATCGCAGTAGATACACGGATTGTCTGCGCCACCCACCAAGACCTCGAGGCCATGATTACTGAGCAGGCTTTCCGAGAGGATCTTTTCTACCGTCTTGCTGAAATCGTAATCCGCATTCCGGCACTGGCCGAAAGGGCAGGGGATGCCACATTGTTGGCCAAAGCGTTCCTCAAACGTTTTTCTAAGGAAATGAACCCAGCCGTCACAGGTTTCGCGCCTGACGCGCTCGCAGCGATTGATGCTTGGAATTGGCCGGGAAATGTGCGCGAGTTGGAGAACCGGGTTAAACGAGCGGTGATTATGTCCGATGGCAAATTGATCGCAGCAGAAGATCTCGACCTGACACGCGATGGTGAGGAAGAACCCTGCGCCCTAAATTTGAAAAGCGCGCGCGAGGAGGCTGATCGCAAGGTCATCAGGCATGCTCTTGCCCGCAGTGAAGGCAATATTTCTAGCACAGCCAAATTGCTCGGGATCAGCCGTCCAACATTGTATGATTTGCTCAAGCAATATGACCTTCAAGGCTAAACTTTCTGGTTTATTCTTTTGCAGCGCATGGGCGCTGTCACTGGCCGCGTGTAGTGGGCCAGAAGAAAGCTTAACGCCTTTCGAGCAGGGCATGGCGAACCTTGAAAAAGGCGATGGTATCGGCGCAGAAAAGATGCTGCGAGAGGCGCTTGAAGGCGGTGCTGACCGTACTGACATCGCTGCATTTATGGGCGAGGCCGAGTTGATGCAGGGCCAACTGGCCGAGGCGCGCGAGTGGCTGGGTGAGGGCAAGTTTTCGGACGATAGCCGGTCACGCGGGTTTCATATGCTCGCAAAGCTGGAAATGCGTGAAGGTAATTTACCTGCCGCAGGACGCGCCTTTGATGCAGCGCTAAAAGACAATGTTGAAGACCCGAAACTATGGGTCGATATTGGCCGCCTGCGGTATATTGGCGGTGAGCAAGTGCAAGCCATCGAAGCTGCAGATTTTGCCGTTGAATTGGGCCCACAATATGCGCCAGCTCTACATTTTCGTGGGCAATTGGTGCGTGATGCTCACGGTATGGAGGCGGCCCTGCAGTGGTTTGAGGCGGCTTTAAGCTACGCTCCAGACGATCCAGCAATTCTTGGTGATCTAGCGGCAACACAAGGTGAGTTGGGTCGCGCCAAAGAGATGCTGGAGACTATCCGTCATCTTGCTAAGGTCAGTCCCGGCGATCGCCAACTCGTGTATTTGCAGGCGGTCTTGGCTGCGCGTGCAGGTGATTCAGCTCTGGCGCGTTCCCTGCTTCAACGTAGCGGCAATATTGACCGCCAAGTGCCCGCCGCAATGATGCTGTCTGGTGCGATTGACTTGCAAAATGGCAATTTCGCCAGCGCGGCACAAACTTTGGACAAGCTGGTCAAAAAGCAGCCAGACAATAAGCGGGCTCAAGCGTTGCTCGCCCGTGCATTGTCATTGGGAGGGAACCACCGCGAATTGGTTCACCGCTTTGCCGATGCGGCTTTGTTGCCCAGCGCATCGCCCTATTTGGTGACGGTTGTTGGGCGCGCTTACGAACAATTGGGCGATCGTAAAGCGGCGGCTTATTTCCTTGACCGTGCAGCCCAGCCTCGCAGCACCAATCTGATCGCGATGAAGGGGTCGGAGGCGAGGGCCTTGGCCGCAAGACGGAGCAGTGCAGCCGGCGACAATACGCTGTCTTTGGTCCGCGAGTTGATTGTGAACGGGCAGACAGCCGACGCACTTCAAAAGTCAGAGAGCTTTTGGCAAAAATTCAACGGATCTGCTGACGCATCCAGCCTGGCAGGTGATGCACAATTGGTTCGGCGCAATACAGAAGCTGCGCTGCAGCGCTATGAAACGTCGGCGAAGGTTCGGCGACCATGGCACCTCGCCCGGCGGATGGTGCTGACCTATCGTGCACTTGGCAGGCGCGATGATGCAGAAGCTCTGGTTGCGCAATATTTGCGCGGTGATCCAGGTAATGTTGAAGCGACCAGCATGATGGCGAGTGCTTTGGTCGATGTCCAGAAATGGCAAGCGGCGGCATTGCTGCTTGATCATGCGATTGCCCAAGGCGGATCGCGCGACCCCAATTTGATTGCTTTGCGCGCACGTGTGGCAATTGCCTTGGGTGACAAGCCAAGCGGGCTTGCGTTCGCTAAGCAAGCCTATCAGATGCAGCCATCAAGCCCAGTTACAGCCAATATGTTGGTATTGGCGCGCAATATGAATGAGATGCCTGCTGGGCCAACCGAATATTTGAGAGAGAAAGCCCGTGTGTTGGGCGCCCAATAGGCTACTCGACAAATTGGACGGCTGAGGGCAGGGGATTGGCCCATGCGCAGTTTTCTTTCCAAATTTTCCGACCCTATGATCGTAATGCTTTTGCTCGCGACTGCGCTGGCGAATATTGTTCCGGCCATGGGCGAGGCGCGCGTTGCCGCGCAAACAATCGCTAATGTTGGCGTGTTCGTGCTATTCCTAGTCAATGGAATGCGGATTAAGCGCAGCGAGATTATGCGCGGCTTTGCCAATTGGCGGTTTTTCTTGCCTCTGACGATTTGGGTGTTTGGTGCAATGGCGTTGGCGGGGCTGGGTATCTCACACCTTGCCGAGGCAGTGCTTGATCCCAGGATTGCACTCGGGTTTCTATTCCTTGGCTGCCTGCCATCGACTATTCAATCGGCCACGAGTTACACAACATTGGCCGGTGGTAATGTGGCGTTGTCCGTTGTTGGCGCGGCGCTGATCAACATAGCCGGAGTGTTTGTTACAGCCCCGCTGTTCGCAAGTCTGGGCGGAGGTGCAATTGCAGAGCTGGATAGTGAGGTCATCATTCGGATTGGAACGATCTTGATTTTGCCTTTTGTCATTGGGCAAATGGTTCAGGGCTGGACGTTTGACTGGGTCACTTTGCGTAAGGCTAAGATCATCTGGCTCGACCGCATTGTGATCGCGGTTTTGGTCTATGTTGCATTTTCTGGCGCGATTGAGCAGGGGCTATCGGAAAAATTCACTCCCGCCACAGGCGCAATATTATTAGCGCTGACGGGTGCATTTATGTTGGCAGCAAATGCGGCGGCTTGGGGCGTGAGCGGATTGCTTGGCTATCCTCACAAAGATCGGATCGCTTTCCTTTTTGCTGGAGCGCAAAAAAGCGTGGCAATCGGTGCGCCTATGGCGGCGATTCTATTTACACCAGAAGTGGCGGGTTTCGTTATTGCGCCTTTATTGCTGTATCATTTGCTCCAATTGATTTTGGCGGCTCCGCTGGCCGCGCAGTTCAATC
>CALFEA010000272.1 GCA_937950385.1 uncultured Altererythrobacter sp.
GTGGCGGCGGCCTATGACTTGACCGAGGGGCATGATCCGCTTGCCATCGCAGCGCCGTCTTTAAAAGCATTTGCGCAAGGCGAGAGCGTATTTATCGCTGCCAAGCCAACCCGGATTGAGGCAATCGCGCCGATTGATGCCGATAGCGGGATTTATCTGTACAGCGCCCGAAATTCAGAAGCAGCTTCGTTCCGATCTTGGCAAAATGCAAAGTCAGTTTCTGCTGCTTATGACGTTCTGACCTCGCGCGCGCGCGCATTGCAATTGCGGTTCAACCTTGCCTTGTTTGTGGTTAGCCTCGCGCTGGTCGGTTTGGCCGTGTGGTTCGCATTGCGCTTCGCAGACAGGCAAGTGGAGCCTTTGACCGATCTCGTCAGTGCCGCGCGCAAGGTGGGATCGGGCAATTTTGCGATGCGGGTTGAAGGGCGCACGGGAGCCGATGAAATCGGCATGCTCAACCGTGCATTCAACCGCATGACCTCTCAGCTTGAACGCCAAACCGATGATCTGGTTTCAGCCAATAAGCAGCTGGATGATCGCCGCACCTTTATGGAGGCGGTGCTGGAATCGATCACTGCGGGCATTGTCTCTTTGGATGATCAAGGCCGTGTATTGCTGATGAACCCAACTGCGCAGGAATTGCTGCTAGAGCAGGATGTCACCACCTTGGTGGGCATGCCGATCGCTGATCTTGCGCCGGACCTTGCCGCGATGATTGAGGCGAAACTTACCAGCGGCGTTGTTACCCATTCCACCGCGGGCGAGTTGCTGACTTTGGCAGTAAAAATCGCACCCGAACGCGGCGGGCACGTGATTACTTTTGAAGATATTACGCGGCAATTGCTCGATCAAAGACAGGCGGCGTGGTCCGATGTTGCGCGCCGGATTGCCCATGAGATTAAGAACCCGCTCACCCCCATTCAATTGGCGACAGAGCGCCTAAAACGCCGCTATCGCAAGCAGATCGACAGCGACGGCGAATTGTTTGACGAGCTGACCAGCACCATTGTTCGGCAAGTTGGGGCCTTGCGCAATATGGTCGATGAATTCTCAAGCTTTGCGCGTCTTCCAAAGCCCAATTTCCGCCAAGAAGATGCGGTGGATTTGGTGCGGCAAGCGGTGTTCCTCCAAGAGGTCGCGCACCCGTCTGTGAATTTCCAACTATCGCACACAGATGTTGAGGCGAGCATGCTCAGCTGTGACCGGCATCAGCTTGGCCAAGCCATGACAAATCTGCTCAAAAATGCGGTCGAGGCGGTCGAAGAAAAAGCCTTGAGCGCCGAGCCCGATTTTCGCGGCACTATCACCATCACCATGGGCTCAGACGATGAGGCGCTGACGATTGCGGTTGAGGATAATGGTGTGGGCTTGCCGCAAGAGCGCGAGCGGATCACCGAGCCTTACATGACAACGCGTGAGGCAGGCACAGGCCTTGGCCTCGCGATCGTGAACAAAATCGTCGATGAGCATGGCGGCGATATGGTGTTTTCGCCCGGCCAATCGGGTGGGACTAAAGTCGTTCTCCGGTTTGCGCGCGAACCATTGTCTGGCGAAGCGCCGCAGCATAAGGATGCTGCAGAATGACATTTTTTATACCCAGTTTGACCCCCAATCTTTCCATGAATTTTGCAATTAGGAGGTGCCGCTAATGGCACTCGATATACTTGTAGTCGATGATGAGCGGGATATCCGCGAGCTTGTTTCCGGCGTCCTGAGTGATGAAGGATATGAATGCCGGACGGCCGCGAACAGCACCGATGCGCTTGCCGCGATTGATGAGCGGCGGCCCAGTTTGGTTTTGCTGGATGTATGGCTTCACGGCAGTGAGCTCGATGGCCTCGAAGTGCTGGATGCGATCAAGGTGCGCGAGCCCTTGCTGCCTGTGATTATCTTCTCTGGCCACGGCAATATTGATACCGCTGTCGCCGCCGTCAGCCGCGGAGCAATGGACTTTATCGAAAAGCCTTTTGAAGCTGAGCGCCTTTTGATGTTGGTGGAACGCGCCACAGAAACAGAGCGCTTGCGGCGCGAAAACACTCGTCTTCGTGAAGGGTTTTCCAGCGGTGAAGAGTTTACTGGCAATTCGGCGCCCATCAATGCCGTGCGCGCCACTTTAAAACGCGTCGCCAGCACGGGCAGCCGTGTCCTTATTTCCGGCCCAGCAGGCGCAGGAAAAGAAGTCGCCGCGCGTTTGCTCCACGCATGGAGCACGCGGGCTGACCATGCGTTTGTCATCGTCAATTCTGCGCGGATTACGCCTGAACGGTTTGAACAGGAATTATTCGGCGAGGAGGCAGATGGCAAATTGATCCGGCCTGGCCTGCTTGAATTGGCAGATGGGGGCACGCTCTATCTTGATGAAGTGGCGGACATGCCGCTCTCCACACAGGCGCGCATCCTGCGGGTTCTAACCGAACAAAGTTTTGTGCGGGCAGGGGGCACGCGCCAGATTGGTGTCGATGTTCGGGTGGTATCCTCAACCTCCCGCGATCTGGCGGTTGAAATGGAGGAAAAACGGTTCCGCGAAGATCTGTTTTACCGCCTCAATGTCGTGCCTGTGGCCATTCCTTCGCTGGCTGAACGGCGCGACGATATACCGGCGCTAACAGAGCATTTCTTCA
>CALFEA010000273.1 GCA_937950385.1 uncultured Altererythrobacter sp.
CGCCCGCAATATCGAGCGCAGTGCTAGCATTGGTAATCGCGATTGTAGCTGTGGGCCGGTTAACTTGGCCCGGTATAGATAGCGCGGTCCCATCATAGGATTCAGCAGCAACCGCATCCAAGGTGATGAAGGTATTGCCAAAGGAGTGGAACCCGCCCGATACATTAAGGGTGAAATCACCGGCTGTGGCATCATAAGAAGCAACAACAGTGTCATCCGAGCCAGTGGACGCAACAGCGCTCGTATCGACGGAAAGAGAGCCTAAATTTGCTGAGCCGCCGAGCAAGTCAATCGTAACATCGCCTGAGACAGAACTGCTGCCTAAAAGCCCTGGCCCATTCCCGCCGGTTTTGTTTAACTGCGCCTCTTTGGCATTCGTCCCAATGGTAAGCCCACCGGTCAAATCCAGAAGAGCATCATTCAAAGTCAGCGCAAAATCGCCTGCTGTTGCAGAACCATTCTGCACCTCGCCTTTGCCGCCTTGGGCAGAAGCATCGACCACCAACCCCTGCCCTACGGATAGAGTCGCGCCATCAGTTACATTGATTGTCACATTGCCAGCGGCCGCATCTTGTCCAACGCCGGTTCCGCCATTGTTGCGGACAGCATCCATACCGCTTCCAAAATCATCGAGCCCCATTGCACTGCTGTCGAGCGAAAGCCCGGCGCCCACAAACAACCCGCCCGATGGCGCGCTGGCCGAACCGGTTTGGTCGATATTCAGTGTGATATCACCGCCGTTGCCCGCGCCGTCACCAGCGGTCAGATCGAGCGCACCGCTAACATTAATCACTCCGTCGCGTGTGACTTGAATGTCGACAGCAGTGCCGCCGGTTACGTCCAAATCAACCGTACCTACAGGGGTAAAAGCGGAAATTGCATCAAAGTCGCTGGAGACACCGGCCTGAAGCGTTGCAGTGCCTTCGGCGAAAACTTCGGTCGATGATGTGAGGCTAACATCCTCAATTGTAATGTTACCCTCTGTCGCGCTGCTTGTGGTTTTATCGACGGTATTGCTCGACACTTGAACCGTTGCCGCAGGCAAGACGATGGAAGACTCGGTCCGGGCAACTCGGTTGCCAGTGGTCAGAATTATTTTGCCATTTTCTATCGAAGCCGCACTCGCAGCGTCATAGCCAATACTGCCGCCGACCAGCATATTGATCGCGGTATTTTTGGGCACTGCGACAAAATATATGGCTTGCTCATCTGTGATGCCAGTTGAGCTTTGGCCGCCTGTGTTGCCTGTGTGCACAATGCCATTGCCGTCGCCCGACCCAACATCAACGCTAATGTCAAACAAGCCATTCTGAATGGTCATTGTGGCTTGTTCAGCCGCTACATATGCGGTGGAACCATTTACGGTAACATCGCCGCCCATCTCAATTCTGGGCGCAACCATGGCGACATAAGAATTGGGGTTATTGGCCGTAATGGACGCAGTATTCTCGATTACAATCGCAGAAGTTGGATCCGGCGTGCCCAGGAAGCTCACATCAAGATTGCCTACGCCAATATCATTTGGATCAGGCGCGCTTGTCGTCAGCAGCAGACTGCCAACATTGAACATTGCACCCGCACCAATGATCAATCCGCCGGGGCTGTAGAACCAAATATTGCCGCCTGTGATATTGCCAGTCACAGTCGACGTAACTGTGCCGTCAATCCGAACCGGATTCAGGTCGACACCGGGCGTAAAAATGCGGTTTAGTACTGTGTAATCAGTCAGAGTGGCCGAGGTAAATGCAAGACTGTTACCGCCGCCTAGAAATGTGACCTCTGTGCCGGCTGCCGCAGAATTAAATGTTGTCCAATCAATGATTGCAGAGGATGCCAGCACATTGACTGTGTCCACAGCAACGCTCGGAGTGAAATCAACGCGGACATCATCGTAAACTGCATTAGCCTGAACGTTGATGCCAGCTACACCCGGCGGCGCAATCAATGCAGATACTGCTGGTGCTGCCTGCGTGCTTTGGGCCTGTGGCACGGGAATAGACGGCGTAGTGCCAGCCGGGGCGGGCGCTGGTGCGGACGGGGCGGGCGCAGAAGGGGCAGACGCAATTGTGATTTGCTGCTGCTGCGGCGGCGCAATCATATTCACCTGTGCATTGGGCAGGATCGCACGGGTGTTCGGCATATTTTGCCGCACACGCGGGACAGAAATTGTTTCACCCGCTGTCTCTCTAGGAGCGGCACGCTGGGCTATGCGCTGGGCTGCCAAGACATTGGGAGCCGCAGTGTGAACACGCGGGCCCGCTATGCTTTGCTGCGCCTTCGCCTCGCCGGCACCTGACACAGCAACGAGAGCCGTCGCCGCTGCCAAAACCGATCCGCTTCCAAGCCAACGCTTGCGCGCAATGCTCTGGTTCGAGATGTTGTTCTTGCTCGTCATCATGCTCTCCCGCCGGCTCATTTGAACCAAGGCGCCAATTGTACGGTCAGCGACATCAAGACGCGCGCGCTGCCCTTATTCGTGGCCAAATTCGTTCGCTCGAACGGCACTGCCCCGACCACATCAAGCACCGCTTGGCGCCCAATCGACATGCGCATTCCCGCCCCGCCGGACGTCAGCCGGTCAAAATCATTCGCAACATTGTTGAGCGATACCCGCGCAATATCGAGGAAGATAAATGGCTGGACCGCAGAACTTTCAGGGGTTGGCGGAACCAGTGATCCATAAAACGCCTCAAACTGAACGCCGATGCCATTGTCGCCAATAATTGCGCCTGGATCATAGCCTCGCCCAACGGTGTAATTGCCGCCTGAAAACTGCTCATAACTCAGCAGAGCATCAGGTGAATATTGGAACCGCGCCTTTGCGCTGACACCAAACAATGGCGTTGCACGGAAGGTTGCATTGGTCTCGCCGCGGATCAGCAGGCCGGTGGGATCCCCATCAAGGCGGCTGGGCACTGGTGCACCCGGCACAAGGCAATTGGCGAAGCCAACCCCGCATCCCGGGCTCGCGCCCAAAATGTCCAAGCCTTTGCGCACTTCCAAAGCCATGCTGTAAGAATGCTGCGGCTCGATGGAGGAAAAGCCGCCTACGCCATTGATCGAATTGCGGTCCATTCCCGCATAATCAACGCGCGCATAGCCGACCCGCAATTTGTCATTGCTGAAATCAAGCCCGCTAAAATCCACGTTCTGATTGATCAAATCGCCGCCCGCAGAGACAACCAGATTTTGCGACTGCCCGCGCAATATCGGATAGCGGCCATAGATAGAGCCAACGAAGGTTTCAGAACGGAACAGGTCTGGCCCGGGAATATCAGGCTCTGAATAGGCCATGGTTCCCGCAACGCCGAATGTCAGACCTTCAGAACCCACACGAAATTCATGGTGGCCAGAGACGACCAGCTGCTCATCCCAATCTTGCGCAGAATAAGCGCTGAGCATGGTTTCATCACCAAGCCCTGTCAGACCATTGGCGCGCAAACGCACCAAACCGCCAAACCGGCCAGCAGCGCGGGAACCAAAGTTTTGGATATTGGTGTCGATGATGACAGGCTGGCTTGCGACATCGAACACGCCCACAACATCGCCCGGCGCGCCGCCCTTATCGGCGGGCAAAGGCTGCAAAGTTAAGCGCACATCAAGGCCCGGAATATCTCGCGCCAGAAGCAAATAGCGCTCTGCATCATTGGCATTAAAGACCGGCTGGCCCTGCAATTTTGCAAGATAGCGGCCAAGCATGCCAGCATTGGCTCCAGCATCGCCGCGCACTTGCACCGCTTTGATCCGCGCAAGGATTGCATCAAATTTTACCGCGCCTTCGCCAATTTTCTGCTCTGGCACTTGGACAGCGGCAAGATAGCCTTTTGCCCGAAGCAATGTGGCGGCCCGGTCGCGGATTTCACAAATGGTGGCAACGGGAATTTCTTGCCCGATAAACTCACTCCACACAGGGTCGAGCAGCTCGGCATCGACGCCGCTCAAGCCGCTGAAATCCGCGCGGGTAAAGGTGAATTTCAAATCGGCAAATTGCGCTGCTGCCAAGGGACAAGGTGCGCGTTCGATTTGACTGGCGACAGACAGCGAATTGGCATCACTGCGCAATTCGGTTTCAACCTGCTGGCGCTGCACTTCCTCGCGGGTTGGTGCGCCGATGACTTGGGCGGAAACCATGCTCGGCATTGCGAGGCCTAAGGCCGCGATAAGCGTGCCAGTTCGTTTTGTGCGGGCGAAACTGCGTAGAGGTGTGATGGCTTTCTCCATGATTATTCTGCCGCCATGTCTGAATTGTTTTGCGCCGCCGCCGGAGCCTCAGCTGTGCGCGCATTGCCCTTAAGCAAAGGCCGCGCGGCATCGCCAATGATCGCAAAGCCGGCCCAATAATAAGGGTGCGAAGTCTTCGCCTCATCCATCAGCTGGTATTGCGATGCGCGCAAAGCAGAGCCCAAGTCGCGGGTCTTGCCTTCGCTAAACATCGTGCTCATCAAGCGTTCGGTTGCATCAAAATCATCGGGCGCGGGCCAATGGCTGGCCAAAACAGCGCGGCCACCAGCACCGATAAAGCTGCGCACGAGCCCATCCAAAGCCGTGCCGCCGCCGCTGCCAACGCCGGCTGCTCTGGTGGCTTCAATGCTTGCCCCGCCCGCTGTATCGCAGGCCGAAAGAATGATCAGATCCGCATCCAAATCGAGGTCGAAAATTTCTTGGAAAGACAGCAATCCGTCAGAGCCTTCGCCGCCGAAAGATGTCAGCAAAGCCGGGCGCGCCGGACATGAAGGGCGCGGCGGCGTAACAAGGCCGTGCGTGGCAAAATGGACGATCCTGAAATCGGACAAATCCTCTTTTGCTTTGATGCCGTCATCGGTGAACTGCGCGCCGGTGAGCACCTGCGACTTGTCCGTTCCAACCACTTGGCTGGCAGCAAACAATTCCTTGTCAGCAATGGGCCGGTTCCATTCACGCGCGCTCCACCCGCATGTGTCATTGCCGCTCACAGCAAGGGCGCGGATGCCGCTGCCATCGCCAACGGGCTCATTGCGGCCAACACCCAGATATTCGCGTCCCGCCTTGCTGGTTGGTGCATTGCGCGCATCGACAAAGGCGCTGGCTGAAACCGCCGTGCTGATTGAACGGCCACGGCCAAACCAATTGACCCCGCGAAAATCAAATGCATCTGCCTCGGGATCAGCTGTGCGTGCCGCGTAGCGGTCCACCGAGGCTTTATCAGCCACCAGCAAATCAAGCGGCAGGCGCAGCATAGCCCCATCGGGTTCAAAAATAAGATGCTTTGTATCCGCCAATTGGCCCGCAATCGGGGCAAGCAGCGCATTATAAAGCGCATGGGCTGCATCCATATCAAATGGATAGGTAACCAGACGCCCGCCTTCTTGCGAATAGATTGAGGAACGGATCACATCGACAAGGAAATCAATTTCATCCTCTGGCAAGTCGACGCGGAACGCCTTTGCGCCTGCCCTGTTGACGGCAAACATGAAAGTCTCAGCACCGACATTGGCAAGCCGCAGATAGGCCTCACCCTCGCCCAATGTGCTACGGAAATCGCTGAGCGTCAGAGCCTTTGGCGCAATAACCCGATATTCAGGAAATTCGCCAAGCTTAGCCTGCGTGCGCAATTGCTGGTTTTCCAGCGAAGTGATGCGTGCCTGCAGCTCGGTTAATTGCGCAGCGACCAAGGCGGGCTTGTCCGAATTGCTAAGCGCCCGCACACCAATGCGGACCTGTTCAATTTCGCGCGCCAAATCGGTCGATTGGCGGAATAGCCGCGCGGCCTCATCCGAACTGGCCGAAAGCTCACGCGCCAAAATCGCCTGCGTTTCGGCAACACCAGGGCGCACCAAAACTTGCATCGCTTTGAAGTAGTCTGCCGCAAGCGCGGGATCACTTTCGACCCTAGGCGCAAGATATTTGAAATAAGGTACAAGCTGATTGGCAAAGCTGCTGGCGGCATCACGCTTGCCAAGGCTTTCATCAATCACCTCAGTATACAGCGCGAGTGACTGCGCTTCTTTGCCTTCGCGCAGAAGGAATGACGCCAGCCGCGCCTTTGCCCCGCTGACCGCGCGCCGCTCAGGATATTGCGCCTGAAGTATGTCGATTGCATAGCGCAAATAGCTTTCCGCTTGCCCCTTATTGCCATCTGCCTCGGACAATGCAGCCAGCTCGCCAAGGATCTGCGCCCGCAGGCGTACAATCGTCACGACCCGGCCATCGCGTACGGCAATCGCGCGGGAATAGCTGTCGAGCAAAGCGCGGCGTGCCTCGGCCCGCTGACCCAAAATGCGCAGCGATGTGCCCTGCAATTGCAGTGCCTGCGCATCAATAATCTCCGCCCGCTCAATTGGCGAAAGCGACAGATCATCGACAAAGCCAAGCATCCGCGCGCTTTCGGTATCGGCGTTGAGGCGCGCGGCGATAGGCTGCGAAATTTCTAGCCCGCTTTCGGTGACAATCGCGGTTTGGATGCCTTGCGATAAAGGCTGGCGCGCGCGCAGCAAAGCATCGTCAAAATACCCCTGATTGATCAAGTGAATGGTCTCAAAATTGCGTTGCAAACGCTCTGATACTGGCTTGCCGGAATTCAGCGGATCCGCCTCAATGAACAAACGATCAGCGACCGCAAACTCTTGCAAATTGGATTTCTGCAAGGCGCGGTTGATCAGAAATTCGCCGCGGGTCTCATCGCCCTTATTTTCGTCCTCAAGCCGTTTTTGCAGCGTTTCAAAATACGCACCCGCCTCAGCATAATCCCCGCCCAAATTGCGGCGATAGCCTTCTTCAAGCGCCTGCTGCGGCTCCAATGTACCAGCCTGTACGCGGGCAAAGGCGAACGGATCAGCGATAGAAGTGGTGGCAATATCAATCGTGCCATCCGCAACCTTATTCGCCATTAGCGATTCCAGCGCGAGCAACGCTGCGCCTTGGTAGGCGGAATAGCCTTCTGCAATAAAGGAAACGCCTGCATTTTCGGCGTGGACCACAGTCCAACCCAGTTCGCTACCGGCAACGGTGCATTGCTGCACGCCGCCGTTTCCGCTTTGTGCATTGGTGCAATCCACCGCCTCACGCCGATAGCGCGCGATTAGGTTTTGCGGGTCTTCGTCCAGATCTTGAAATGCATAAATCGTTGCAACCGGCACTGCGCTGTCGCGGCAGATCACCGCCCAGCTGCGGTCAAACATTGTCCGGCGCGCAGGGTTTGCAATCGAACGATCCTGAACCTGACACAATACGCCGCCAGCATCACCAATGGGGAAACTGTCGCGCACCAAAACGGGGCGTTCTTGCGCAATGACGGGGGGACAGATCGCCGCAATGGCGGTGGATACGGCTAAAGATCGCAACAAAAGGTGACGCACACGTCTCTCCAACACTTCTTAGCCTCAAAGCGGATGCTAAGAGGCGTCAGGATGTTGCGACCGTATGTTTTTTCTTTTTTTATACCCTGTTAGCCGCCGAAACGACATGTGCGTGTTTGGCCGAGTCTGCGCGCGAATTATAGTATGGTTGCGACAGAAACCGGGTTGTACCCTGCTTT
>CALFEA010000274.1 GCA_937950385.1 uncultured Altererythrobacter sp.
ATGAAATACGCCAATATGGGCAGGTAGAACCGCTGAACTAAAGCGCTGCTTTCACAGCCTCAGCATGGTGTTTGGCGTTCTCAGCATAGTGCATCACACCCATGCGCATGCCGGCAATGGCCGCATCGGTCAGCTCTTTTAAGGGCTTGGCCGGGCGGCCTGCCCATAGCATGCGCGGCTCCATCACCTTGCCATCGGTCAGCATCGCGCCAGCCGCCAGCATAGCATCAGAACCGATCACCGATTTGTTCATCGCAATCGCGCCCAGACCAACAAAGCCGCGGTCGTGGATGGTGCAGCCATGCACCATAGCCATATGGCCGATCAGCACATCGTCTCCGATAGTGAGCGGAGAGCCAGCTTCATCACCGGGGCGCGGCGGATCGCAGTGCAATACGCTGCCATCTTGGACATTGGTGCGCTCTCCAATCCGGATCGTAAAGACATCCGCGCGCAAAACGCAATTGTACCAGATCGAGGACCCTGCTCCAATTTCGACATCACCAATGATCGTGCAGCCGGGCGCGATAAAGGCCGTTTCGTGGATCTTTGGCGTCTTGCCGTGGATCGGGATGATATTGACGCCAGGGTGCGTTTGATTGGTCATTGCATATTGCTCCATTGATCGCGCGTGATGGAATAGACGATGATTGTATCCGCGCCGAACTCATCATTGTGAAAGTCCAGGTCTGCGCGGCGCTGCATGCCCAGCCGCTCCATCAGGCCCCAGCTTGGCGTATTTTGCTGCACCGTCAGCGCGATTATATGCGGTGCATCGAAGCGTTCAAAGCCAAGCTGCAATGACGCGGTGGCGGCTTCTTTCGTATAGCCTTTGCCCCATGCATCCTCGCGCAGGCGCCAGCCAATCTCATGCTCACCTATCGGGCCGCCTGCCTGATTGCTGCGTTTAAGCCCGCAAAAGCCGATGATCTCGCCCGCCAAATGCCCGCCATCAGCCTTGCGTTCCAGCACCCAAAACGTGTGGCCGTGATCGCGCGTATAGCCTTCAAGCCGCTCTGCAATCCAAGTGTATTTTTCAGGCGGCAAGACACCGCCCAGCCATTCCATAACCGTGGGCGTATTAGTGTGTTTCAAGAACACGGGCCAATCCTCCTCGCGCCAATCGCGCAGGATTAGCCGCTGCGTTTCATGCCGAAATTCAGCCATTCAAAAGCCGCGCCGCATCCGCTGCATGATAGGTCAAAACACCGCTGCATCCCGCACGTTTGAACGCCGTTAAAGTTTCCAGCACCAGCGCATCACGGTCACCGGCCCCAGCCGCCGCCGCAGCCTCAATCATCGCATATTCGCCGCTGACTTGATAAGCGAATACCGGCACTTCGAAACGCTGCTTCACCCGCGCAGCAATATCGAGATAGGCTAGGCCCGGCTTGACCATGACGCTGTCTGCACCCTCGCGCAGATCCAGCTCTACTTCGCGCAAGGCCTCGTCCGTATTCGCAGGGTCCATCTGATAGGTCTTTTTGTCTGTCTTGAGCAGCCCGCTTGACCCAACCGCGTCACGAAACGGACCGTAAAAGGCGCTGGCATATTTGGCGGCATAACTCATGATTTGGACATTGTGAAAGCCGCCCATTTCCAAAGCCAACCGGATGGCGCCAATCCGCCCATCCATCATGTCAGACGGCGCGATAATGTCTGCGCCTGCCTCTGCCTGATTAATCGCTTGATCGACCAATACCGCGACCGTGTCATCATTGGTGACATAGCCGTCTGCATCGAGCAGCCCGTCTTGGCCGTGCGCGGTGTATGGGTCGAGCGCGACATCTGTCAGGACGCCAATATCATCGCCGCATGCGTCTTTGATCGCCCTGATGGCACGGCACATCAAATTGTCAGGGTTGAGCGCCTCTTCGCCGCTATCATCGCGTTTGCCGGCGGGCGTATTGGGGAACAGGGCAATCACCGGAATGCCGAGGGCCACCGCTTCCTTGGCCCGCTTGGCAATGCCATCCACCGACCAGCGCGACACACCGGGCAGCGAAGCGATGGGCTCTTCTACGCCGGAACCTTCTGTGACGAATAAGGGCCAGATTAAATCCGCTGGCGTCATAATGGTTTCACGGTGGAGCGCGCGGCTCCAATTGCTCGCACGGGTGCGGCGCATGCGCAGATTGGGATAGGAAGCTGTCATAGCGTAGAAGTGTTGCCGCAATTTCGGCGCCCGTGCAATCAAGCTTTGCTTAGCCGTCGTATCTACTCGGATGCATTGGGCGTCAAAACACCAGCCGCGCTGGATGTTTCGACCGCTGCTTCAGGCGCTGCACCAATCCGCTCAATCTCGCGCTTGGGCTCATCAGACACCGCCTCTTTGCGCTGAACCAAATCTTCCAATGCTGCGCCCGGTTCGACCTTTTTCAATCGGCTAAGCGCAGCGCGAAACTCCGCCAAATCACCGCCCGACAATTGCGAGCGCGTGACATAGCTGACGCTTGCTGGATTTACTGCTCGGCCATTGCGGTACATTTCATAATGCAAATGCGGGCCGGTCGACATGCCGGTCGAGCCGACATAGCCGATGACTTGCCCGCGCCGAACGCTTTGCCCGCTGCGCACAGCCATGCGGCTCATATGGCAATAGCGTGTGGCAAGCCCGCCGCCATGATCCAGTTTCACCGCAATCCCGCAGCCGCCCATGCGGCCAGCGCCCGTCACCCGGCCGCCGGTTGGTGCGACAATTGGCGTGCCATAACGTGCGCGGTAATCGAGACCTGCATGCATCCGGCGATAGCCAAGGATCGGGTGACGCCGCATCCCAAAGCGCGAGGATATCGGCCCTGGAACTGGCGCCAAGAGGCCATTGCGTTGCTCGCCCACGCCCGATGCTTCAAAGAATTTCCCGGCCTTGCCCCAGCGCATCAATTGCGTCTTTGGCTTTCCGCCGCGATCAATGCCGGCATACATCAGCTTACCCACTCGGCGCTCGCCAGTTGCAGCGCGTTGGTAGCTGAAGATCATGTCAAATTCATCAGTCTCGCGCACATTGCGCTCCAGATCGAGCTGACTGTCGAGCGCGCGCAAATATTCTTGCACAGCCTTGCCCGGCGCACCGGCTGCACGTGCCGAACGGTATAGGCTGGGCCCGACTGTGCCGCGAATGCGCAAAGGCGTATCATCGACGCGGATCACATTGCGTTTCAGCGCAAGATTGCCGCCGCCATCGCGGTAGACTTCCAATTCCAAATCAAATTTCGCGCGAAAGCTAAGTCTATCCAGTGGCCGCGCTTCGCCATTGGCAGCGCGCCGCCCCAGCAGCAAATCAACCTGAGTGCCGCTTTCAATATCAGACACTGCCATGGTGCGGCCAATCAAGCCCGCAACCCGGCGGGAATCGCTGCGGCCAACACCGGCCCGCTCCAACATGCGGGTGAAGCTGTCACCGCGCGCCAGCGTTGCCACCAATGCGACCTCTGGCCGTTCGGGCGCATCATCCAGCGGAATAACCGATGTCGCCGCGCTCATCCGGCGGCCGCTATCGGCGCCCATTCCGAGCGGGGTGATCATCTGGCTGCGCAGCTCATCTTGCACCGCTTTGCTGGCGGGCATCGCGGGACGGGCTTCTAAGGCAGAAAAATCGGGCCAAAATGCAAATGCAACTGCGCCCAAAACCAGCATTGTGATCAGCCCGCGAAACCACCGGAGACTGCCAATATTCTCGGCCAAATCAGGGGCGAGGTCTATGCTGCTTAAACGGTGCGAGGCCGAAGCCTGCCATGCATCATAGCGGTCGCGCAGACCATTGCCGCGCGCATAGACACGGGGTTCCGGAACTCTTGGCTCAGGCTGGCGAGGTTGCGGGCGCGCATCGGGGCGCACGCTGGGCTCAGGCCCTGCGCTGCTATTCCCACGATTTGTATCGCCCATAAAATTCATCGGCGTCCTTATGCCTGCGCCAAGCTGCGTAGAGGTTGGCCTTTGCCTAAGAATGTCTGGCGGAACAAAGTAAACGGGCCGTTAATCCCCCGTTGAAAAGCCATGGATCTGCGCCAAAATGTGCAAGGAACGGCGCAAAGCGGCTTTTTCGCCATACTAAGCGCGACGGATGGCTTGCTGATATGGCGCAAGACTGCCACTGAATAGGCCATGCAAAAGCGAGGCATTCCGCGCAAATCTCCATGACCGGCGGCGTAATCAAAGCGGTTTTAGGCCCGACCAATACCGGCAAGACTCACTTGGCGATTGAGCGGATGTGCGCCCATTCCAGCGGGATGATCGGCTTTCCGCTGAGGCTGCTGGCGCGCGAGGTTTATGACCGTGTTCGCGCGATCAAAGGCGATGCGTCGGTGGCGCTGATCACGGGCGAGGAACGGATTGAGCCGCCTGATGCGCGCTATTTCCTATGCACAGCCGAAGCGATGGATCGGCTCGGGCATGGCAAGAATGGCCCGCATGCTTTTGTCGCCCTGGACGAGGCGCAATTGGCCGCAGACCCTGAACGCGGGCATATTTTCACCGACAGATTATTGAATGCGCGCGGCCGCGAAGAAACTATGCTGCTTGGCTCGGCCACGCTGGAGCCGATGGTCAGGGCCTTGATCCCTGAGGCCGAAATGGTCGAGCGCCCGCGCTTCTCCACGCTCAGCCATGTGGCCCCGTGCAAATTGTCGCGCCTGCCCCCGCGCTCTGCCATCGTCGCGTTTTCATCAGAGCA
>CALFEA010000275.1 GCA_937950385.1 uncultured Altererythrobacter sp.
ATGATGAGCTAGCCAGCCTGTTGGAACGCGCGCCGCTCGATATTCGGGTCAACACGTTCAAGGCGGACCGAGAAACCATCGAATTGCCGGAAGAAGGTGAAAAGCTCGCTTCGCCCAATGCATTGCGCTTTCCCACCGGCACTCAAGTTGAACAATGGGATGCGTACCGCGATGGCGTGATCGAGGTTCAGGACCATGGCAGCCAATTGGCCTGCAGCGCGGTCAATCCGCAGCCGGGGCAAACGATCATTGATTTATGTGCAGGTGCAGGGGGCAAAACCCTCGGGCTTGCGGCGCAATCGGCGGGCAAGGCGGTGATTATCGCTGCTGATACGGATAAGCGCCGCTTGGGCAATCTTGCGCCGCGCTCGCTTAAAGCCGGCGCGCAGGTCAATCACACTGTCCTGCTCGACCCGGGCAAAGAATTGGAAGCGCTGGCCGAATGGGCGGGCAAAGCCGATACGGTTCTGGTTGATGCGCCATGCTCGGGCTCGGGTACGTGGCGGCGCAATCCAGAAGGGCGCTGGCGCATTACGCCAAACGAGCTCGATAAGCTCGCCGCGACGCAAGATCGCTTGCTTGATATTGCAGCGAAATTGACCAAGCCAGGCGGGCAAATCACATATGTCACATGCTCTTTGCTCAATGAAGAAGGGCCAGACCGGATCACGGCATTTTTGGAGCGGAGTTCAAAGTGGGTTGCCGCCGCGCCAGAGCTACCGCTGGGTGAGCCGCACGGCAAGGGGCGAGGCAAAGGTCTGCGCCTTACCCCGTATCAACACGGCACGGATGGGTTTTTCATCGCCATCCTGCGTTCACCGTGTTAGCTCTATAGGCTATGGTTCAGCCTTCATCGCCGCGAATAGCGCCATTTAGGCATTTACGTTTTGGGGATTTATTGATGCGTTTTGGTCCGGTTGCTGCGGCATTGTCACTGTTTCTTGCTGTCACTGCGAGTGTGGGCCACGCCGATAATCATGTTGCCGATCCGCGCGCTGCCAGCCTTGTGGTTGAAGGGCGCGCTGCGCTTGCCGCTGGCAATGCTCAAGAGGCGATTGATGCATTTGAAGCCGCTCTGGTGATTGATCCTGCCTACACCGCAATCTTCCTTGAATTGGCAGAAGCAGCGCGCGCTGACGGCCTGCAAGGCAAAGCGATCCGTTATTACCGTGAGGCTTTGGAACGTGATCCGGGCAATTATGCGGCGATTTCGGGCGAGGGCGAAGCCCTGGTAGAAAAAGGCGCATTAGAAAAAGCGAAGCGCAATTTGGCTGTTTTGAAAAGCCAATGCGGCAATGACTGTCCCGAAACTCTGGCCCTTCAAACGCGCATTGCACGCGGTGCGCCGACTCCAATGCCCGAACAAATGGCGGCAGAGACGGTGACAACAGAAGAAGGTGTCGCGCAAAATTAGTCGCGCAAAGGCCTGTGCCTAGTACTTCCCTCTAAATGAATTTAAGATTGCTTTGTAAACGCTTTTCTTAAAAGGAATAATTAGGTCCGGTAGTGTATCTGGTTCGTCCCATTTCCATTCGCAAAATTCTGCTGGATCATGCGCGTTCAGGTTCACATCGGCATCATTTCCGGTGAAACGCATTAGGAACCAAATCTGTTCCTGACCGCGGAATTCACCGTTCCATAATTTGCCCATTAAATGCGGGGGCAAATCATATCGGATCGGATCATGTGTCTTTGTTATGATCTGAGCATGCTTTGCTGGAATACCAGTTTCTTCTTCGAGCTCGCGATAGGCAGCCACTTCCATATCTTCACCCGGATCAACGCCGCCTTGGGGCATTTGCCACCAAACACCTTGGGGGTCATTGTCACGCGCATCAATGCGCTGACCGACAAAGACTTTGCCCTCACTATTAAGCAACATCACACCAACGCAGGGACGGTAAGCTGTCGGTTCACTGGCCGCGCTCATGCGGCGCTGCTCAGCATCAGCTTCATCGCGGCGAAAATGCGCTCCAACTCGCCCTGAGTGCTCGGCACCGCTTGGCGTAAATTTGTAAAACTATGCGTAAGGCCTTTGACCTCAATATGCATATGGTCTGCGCCTGCTTGTGCCAGAGCAGCCCCGTAATCGCGGCCCGAATCGCGGATTGGATCGAGGCTGGCTGTGACCAAGACGGTTGCCGGGGCGCCTGAATGGTCACCTAGGATTGGGAAAGCTCGGACGTCTGTGCGGTCAGCCTTATAGGCGGCGTCAAAATATTCGATCGAGGCCTGTGTCAGGACAAAGCCTTCGGCAAATTGCTCCATACTGGCGGAGCCCACAGCATCGCTGGCAAGCGGGAAAAGCGGGACTTGGAGAGAAACAGGAACGGCAGCGGGATCGTCACCCAGCAATTGCGATACCACAATGCTGGCATTGCCGCCCGCACTATCGCCGATCAGGACCAGCGAATTGGCTGTGCGATTAAGCGCATCGGGGCTGCCCGCGATCCAGCGCGCCGCCGCCTCGCAATCATCAATCGCGGCGGGGAAGGGGTGTTCTGGCGCAAGCCGGTAATCCACCGCCACCACGGGCAAATCCATTTGTGCGGCAATTTCCGTGCAGAGCGCGTGATGCGTATCAAGATCGCCAATCACAAATCCGCCGCCATGGTAGAACACAATAACTGGACCAGCACCGCGGGTCTCGCGCGCATCATACAAGCGCAGAGGAATATCGTCGCCAGGACCAGGGCAGCTCAAATCGCGGATTACCGCCAATTCCCGCGCCGGACGGTCCGCCATGCCGTGCAATGCGACATAGCTTTGCCGCGCCTCTTCCAATGTCATTTCTGCTAATGTCGGACCGTTCATTGCTGCGACCGCATCGAGGAAAGCCTGCATATCTGGACGGACATAAGGTGAGGCGTGTGACTTGTTCTGGTTCATTTTGGGCTTTCTTGCTATTCAATTGCCTAGGTTTAGCGGCTCAAATGCGCTTTTCCACTCGACATTTGGTGTATGGTTAGAAAAACTTCATTGCGGGTAGGGGAGTTGCTCCATAGATGCAGTTTCAAACTCCGGGAGAAGGCGCATTTGGCGCACAGGCTCCGCGAAAAGGAATGTCCATGGCGACCAAGGCCGCAGAAAACACGAATGCCCCAGAAACCGCTCCAGATGCAGTTGTTGTCCGCTTTGCTGGCGATAGCGGCGATGGGATGCAGCTGACTGGCGGTCAGTTCACTATGTCGACCGCATTGGCGGGTAATGATCTAGCGACTTTCCCTGATTTTCCCGCTGAGATTCGCGCGCCGCAGGGGACGCTTTTCGGTGTGTCCGCATTCCAGATTAACTTCGGCAGCCGTTCAATCAACACTGCGGGCGATGCACCCGATGTTCTGGTGGCCATGAACCCTGCTGCGTTGAAAGTGAATTTGGCGGCATTGAAACCGGGCGGCCTGGTGATTATTGACACTGGTGAGTTTACCAAGCGCAACCTCGACAAAGCAAAATATGATGTGTCGCCGCTCGATGATGACAGCCTTGCCAAATATGATGTGCTGGCTTTCGATATTAGCGAGCTGACGATTGAGGCGGTGAAGCCGTTTGGACTCGGCAATAAAGACGCGCTGCGTTCAAAGAATATGTGGACGCTTGGTCTGGCGTTGTGGATGTTTGACCGTGAACGCGGACCGGTTGAAGATTGGCTCAAGAGCAAATTCAAATCCAAGCCTGAGATTGCTGATGCCAATATCGCTGCGCTGAATGCTGGCCACGCTTACGGCGAAACTGCAGAATTATCAGGGCCGCTCAAACAGCTTTCTGTGCCGCCTGTGCCAGCAGAGCCGGGCCTTTACCGCACGATAACCGGCGCTGAAGCGGTTTCGCTTGGTTTGGTTGCCGGTGCGCAATTGGCAGAGCTTCCGATGTTCTTTGGCGGCTATCCAATCACGCCTGCCTCTGCGATCCTACATCATCTGGTGCGGCTGAAAGAGTATGATGTGACAACGTTTCAGGCCGAGGATGAGATTGCCGCGATCTGTGCCGCTATCGGCGCGTCTTATGCGGGCAGCCTTGGCATTACATCCAGCTCAGGCCCCGGCATCGCTCTAAAAGGTGAAGCTATGGGCCTTGCGATTATGACAGAGCTTCCGCTGGTCATCGTCAACTCGCAGCGCGGAGGCCCGTCGACTGGTCTGCCGACAAAGACGGAGCAATCTGACCTCTATCAGGCCGTCTATGGCCGCAATGGTGATGCGCCAATGCCGGTTGTATCTTGCCGCTCGCCAGGGGACGCATTTGAGGCCGCGATTGAAGCGTGCCGTATTGCTGTGGAATATATGACGCCGGTCATGCTGCTAACAGATGGCTATATTGCCAATGCCGCAGAGCCATGGGCGGTTCCAGACCCCGATACATTCACACCGTTCCCTGCAAAATTCCTTGAGAAGAAAAACGGGCCTGACGATACTTTGCTTCCCTATAAGCGCGATGAAAAAGGCGCCCGTCCATGGATCAAGCCAGGTACGCCTGATTTGATGCACCGTATTGGCGGGATCGAGAAGCAAGTGGACACTGGCCACATCGATTATGCCCCTGAAAACCACCAAGCGATGACCGACGCACGCGTTGCAAAAGTCGCTGGCGTAAAGGTTCCCGATCAGGAGCTTTCAGCAGGCAAAGCAGGCGGCAAGCTTGCCGTTGTGGGCTGGGGCAGTACCTATGGCCCGATCCATCAGGCTGTGAACCGCTCAATCGCTAAGGGCATGGATGTATCGCATATTCACGTGCGCCACATCTGCCCAATGCCGGCTAATTTGGGTGAGCTTCTCAAAGGCTATGACAAAGTGCTGGTGCCTGAAATGAACACGGGCCAGTTTAAGACGATCCTGCGCGATGCATTCCTAGTCGATGCGCAGCCGCTGACCAAAACCAGCGGTCAACCTTTCACCATCGCGGAACTCGAAGCCGCCATTGAAGGAGCGCTATCATGAACGCGCCAGTAAAGTTTGAAACCACGCTGAAGGATTGGGAAACTGATCAAGAAGTACGATGGTGCCCCGGCTGCGGGGATTACGCCATTCTGAAAGCTGTGCAGCGCACTTTGCCGCAATTGGGCGCAGATCCTGCGAACACCATGTTTGTCAGCGGCATTGGCTGCTCAAGCCGCTTTCCCTATTACATGGAAACATACGGCTTCCACACGATCCACGGCCGTGCACCGGCCTTTGCGACCGGCATTAAGCTCGCCAATCCTGACCTCGATGTGTGGCTGGTAACCGGTGACGGTGACGGGCTGTCGATTGGCGGCAACCACATGATGCATGTGCTTCGCCGCAATGTGAACATGCAGATCATGCTGTTCAACAATGAGATTTATGGCCTCACGAAAGGGCAATATTCGCCAACCTCACGCGAGGGCACGCCAAGCCCATCGACGCCGGTTGGCTCGGTGGATCGCCCTGCCAATCCGGCAGCTTTTGCCATTGGAGCAGGCGCGCGTTTTGTGGGCCGCGGCTTTGATGTGTCGAAGAATTTGCCCGATGTTTTGAAGGCAGCGCATGCTCACCAAGGCGCCGCTTTCATCGAGATTTTCCAGAACTGCATCGTCTATAACAAGGACGTGTTCAACGACTTTGCTGCTCCGAAAGGCGCTGGCGATAATCAGCTTTGGCTGGAACATGGCAAGCCGATGCTGTTCGGTGATCCTAAGGCTGGCTTTGATAAAGGCATCGCGCTCGACCGCGACACGCTGCAATTGAAAGTGGTCGAAGCCGCGGAAGACAATTGGGAAGAGGCAGGGGTGCTTGTGCATGATGCCAAAAACCGTGTCCTTGCGCATATGCTGATTGAAATGCCGTTTGGGCCGTTTCCAATGGCGCTCGGCGTGATTTATGATGATCCAGCCCCAACATTTGAAGCTGCGGTTGCGGGCGAACGCGCCAAAGCGACCAAGGGCAAAGTGGCCAATCTTGGCAAATTGCTGGGTAGCGGCCAGACTTGGACCGTTGATGCATCTGAGGGTCATCCCACCGATTGAGGGTTTTGCAATTGTGTGCGCTGGCGTGAAACCTTAAAGCGCATGGATGGATAATCTCACACATTCGCTGGTCGGCGCTTTGCTTGGCCAAGCTGGCCTCAAAAAGAAAACCGGCCTGGCTATGCCCGCGCTGATCATCGGCGCGAACTTGCCTGATGTCGATGCGGCATGCTTCTTTTGGTTGGATGGAGCAGAGCATCTTGGCTTCCGGCGCGG
>CALFEA010000276.1 GCA_937950385.1 uncultured Altererythrobacter sp.
ACCCAATACAGATGGGCAGAAATCGGCGAGCGTTGGCAAAAAGCCCGCCAGCGTCTTACCCGCGCCGGTATCCGCGACCAGCAATGCATGTTTTCCGCTAAGCGCGGCGCTGATCATATCCAATTGATGCCGCCGCACGCGCCAATCGCGACCGGCGAACCAAGCGGCTATTTCAGGGGGAAGGTCTGGGGTTGCGGAGACTTGCGTCAATTCCTCAACTGTCTTCGCTGAAAAATGTCTCATCTGCCGCGGGACTCTCCGGCTCCGCCTCGGACAATGCTGCGCCGGTGGTGCTCAGCAATTCGGCCAGTTTTGCCTGCTCATTTGCGTCCAATTGCGAATATTTACGGGCCTGAGGAAACCGTTCATTCGCCTCAGCCATTCCCTCAATCATCTTGGGCATCATTTCCATCATCGCGGGCATCATATCATTCATCGCCGACATTACTTGCGGATCAGCATAGATCAGGAAGCTTTCCGCTGCATAACGCCCGCCCGTTTTTGTCGCGAAAAATCCGTCCAATTCGGCCAGCTCTTCATTGCTAAAGCGCGTGGCATAAGCGCGGGTCAAACCCTCACGATAGGCCGGCTCAATCTGGTTCATAACATCGCTGATCATTTGGACCGTAACCGCGCCCATTGCGGCATTGCGTTCCTCCGCGGCGGGATCAAGCATGGCGAGCGCCTTGACCAATTGCGCATCATCCAGCTCGCTCAATTCGGAGGTAGACAGGCCGGTCAGCCCCGCCACAACAAAGACGGGTTGGTCGGCAAAATTGCCCATAATGCCCTGCATCATCGGCTTCATGCTTTCTTCCATCATCTTGGCATAGGTGCCATCGGGGAAGAGTTTTGCCACAACCTGTGTGGCCATAGGCAGCCGCGCTTCTTGTTCAGATGTTAGCGGTTCCGCCTCTCCGAACAATCCCGTCATCATCTTGGTGAGCGCTTCGGTCTCAGCGGCGGATGGGGCCCTTTCCTGCGCGGCAACAGATATTGGAGACAGCGCCAGAATTGCGGTGGCAGTTGCGGCGGCAAGCATACGGCGGATCATTGGATATTCCTTTGTTGAAGAAATTGCTCCGCCTTAATGCCCCACGCTCTCCCCGCGCTCAAGGCCTGATAATTCAAGCTGCTCGTCAATTTGCGCCAGCAGGCGGTCCAAGCCCTCTTGGCTATCGCTTTCCGCGCGCGCAACCAGCACATCTTGCGTGTTGGACGCACGCAAGAGCCACCAGCCATCTGCCGTGGTGACACGCACGCCATCGGTTGCGTTCACTTCATGCTCGCTATTGGCAAGGCGGGCGGAAACCTCATCAATCGCTGCGAATTTGCGGGCTTCATCCACTTGGAAACGCATTTCCGGCGTATTGAGCATATTCGGCATTTCGCTACGCAATTGAGTCACCGATTTGCCCAGACGCGCCGATGCCGCGATCAGGCGAATCCCCGCATAAAGAGCGTCATCATATCCATAATATGTGTCGGCGAAAAAGACGTGGCCGGACATCTCGCCAGCCAAAGGAGACGCAGTTTCCTTCATTTTGGACTTAATTAAGCTGTGACCAGTCTTCCACATAAGCGGCGTGCCGCCATGCTGCGCGACATGATCAAACAAAGCGCGGCTGGCCTTAACATCGGCAATGATTACAGGCGCTTCTTCACCCGGCAAGCGGCGTTTGAGCAAGTCCTCGGCATAGATCATCAAGAGCTGATCGCCCCAAATCACGCGCCCCTCGCCATCGATCGCGCCGATCCGGTCACCGTCTCCATCAAAAGCTACTCCAAAATCGAGGTTCTTGTCCGCGACAAGTGCGCGCAAATCCTCAAGATTGGCTTCAACAGTTGGATCAGGATGGTGATTAGGAAAATGCCCGTCAACCTCAGTAAACAGCATATGATGCTCCCCCGGAAGCCGCGGAACCAGCGCCTCAAGAGCCGGTCCCGCGGCTCCATTCCCAGCATCCCATCCTATCTTGAGCCGGCTCAATTGCGCTGTATCGATACCCTCGATGCCAGTGAGCAATCGGTCGACATACTCAGCGAGGACCTCGCGCGTTTTTACGCTGCCAATGCCGCCATCTTTGATCCCGTCGATCCAATCACCGGCGGCTGCGAGCCTGCCGATCTCCAGGATATCATCCCCGAAGAACGGACGCCCCTGAAATACCATCTTGAAGCCATTATAATTGGCGGGATTGTGGCTGCCAGTTATTTGAATGCCGCCATCCACCTCATCGGCTGAGGCTTCTGCATAATAGAGCATCGGGGTGGCGCTCATGCCGATTTGCACAACATCGCATCCGCTGGCGGTTAATCCATCGGTCAATGCCTGCGCCAACATCGGCGAGCTGAGCCGCCCGTCATAGCCTACAGCAACCGCTTTACCGCCTGCACGCCGCAGCAAGGTGGCAAAGCCGCGCCCAATAGCGCGCGCATCCTCTGCGCCCAAAGTTTCATCGATAATACCGCGAATGTCATATTCACGCAGGACGGTGGAATGGAAATTATGGGTCATACAGTTTCTCTTCGCAAATCCAGTCAAAAACGGCGGTATCGGCGCCCTAGACCTGTCTTGTTTAAAAACAATGCACCGGTCAGCATATTCGCGGTGAACATTGGCAATTCAGTGCGTTAATCCGGCGGCGTTTGATCAGGCAATTCACTCAGCAGCAAATCACGCGCTGCATTGGCTTCATGCACTTGGTCGTTTGAACCGCCTTTATCTGGGTGGACCTTAGCGAGAACGCGCTTATGCGCTGCGATGATCTCACTATGGCTGGCACTTATATCGACGCCCAGCAATTGACGCGCGCGCAGCACAGCCTGCTGGCGCGTTGTCCGCCCGCTCAAAAATTCCCATGGCCATTTGCCAAAGATCATTTTGCTGCCAATCGATAGCACCACTGCGATAAGTACGAATTTCAGAAGCATCTAAGCCCTCTTTTTCTGCGCCGGTTTCGCGGCGCGCCTTTTGGCAGCAAATTTCGGCAATTTGAGTGATTTCACAAGGCCGCGCAATTCTTGCCTGGCAACCAGATGGCTGGTGCCAAGTTCACCCAAATTGCCCTTGTCGAGCAGTGTCAGGCCAGAGGGAAACAACTCGCGAAAAATCACCCGCTCCGACATGCCTTGCGCAACGCGGAAACCAACGCGCTTGGACAGCTCATCCAAAGCGCCCTCAATCCGCAATTTGTTGCGTGCTTCAACATGGCCGGTTCGATTGCGGACAACCACCCAATCCATTTCAGGACGGCCATCTTGCAAGGTTGCGCGGCTGCGTTTGAGCCGTGCTTGCCAGATCATTTCAGCAAAAAAGGACAATTTCTTGACCTTGAATGTCTCTGGATCCACCTGGCCAATCAAATCAAAATCGACG
>CALFEA010000277.1 GCA_937950385.1 uncultured Altererythrobacter sp.
TTTAAAAATCGCCATCACTTTGTCTCCTTTAGATCGCGGTCATTGTCTGCTTTTTCTATCTTAGCCGAAAATTGGCCCAAGACAAAAACCCGCAATTTATGCAGGCACGTTTTGCTTATTGACCATGATAACTTGCGGATAGGTGAATTCCAGTAGACCTTCTTTGCCATATTCCGCGCCAAAGCCTGATTGCTTGTGTCCGGCAAATGGTGTGTGCGGGGTCAATTTCAGGAATTGGTTGACCCAGACCGTGCCGGTTTCCAGCTGTTCTGCAATCTCCACACCCTTGTCTTCATCGGCGGTCCAAACAGCGCCCGCCAGACCGTAATCAGAATCATTCGCGCGTGCGATCACTTCTTCTTCGGTCGAGAATTTCATCAAAGGCATGACCGGGCCAAACTGTTCCTCGGCGACAATCCGCGCATCTTCTGGCGGATTATCGAGGATGGTCAGCGGTACAAAATAGCCTGTGCCTGATGGATCGACATCGCCGCCGGTAAGGAATTTATAGCCCTTATCCTTGGCATCTTCGATCAGCTCAACCACGCGGTCATATTGTTTTTTGTTTTGGATCGGACCAACGCCGGTTCCTTGCTCGCTACCATCGCCCACGGTGACGTTCTTGGCGACTTCTGCAATGGCTGCAGACAATTCGTCATAGATGTCTTCGTGAATGTAGACGCGCTTGGCCGCGATGCAGATTTGGCCTGCATTGGTGAAGCTGGCCCAGAACAATTGCTCCGCCACTTTCTTGGGGTCAGCGTCCGGCATAACGATCGAGGCATCATTGCCGCCCAATTCCAGCGTGATGCGCTTGAGGTCGGCGCTGGCGCCTTCCATGATTTTCTTACCCGTCGCTGTAGAACCGGTGAAGGTAATCTTGTCGATGTCGGGATGCGCGGTAATCAATGGGCCAAGCGAATCTTCGCCTGTGATGATGTTGACAACGCCTGGAGGCGCAGCATCAGCAATCAGCTCTGCAATGCGCAAAGTCGCAAGCGGAGTGAATGGCGAAGGCTTCAAGACAATGGTGCAGCCTGAAAGCATGGCTGGCACAATTTTTTGCACTGCCATCGATACTGGGAAGTTCCACGGCACAATGCCGCCAACAACGCCAACCGGCACGCGGCGGGTGCGGATCGACTCTTTCTCATTGTCGATGTTGAGCTCATCTTCCAGATCAAGATCAGCCTGCGCATTGACCATATAGGCGGCGCCCATAATCTCGCCTTGGGCTTGCTGATGCGGCTTGCCCTGCTCTGCTGTCAGCAGGCGGAAAAGCTCATCTGTATTGTCAGAAATGGCCTTGCCGATGGCCCGGATTGCGGTGCGACGCTCATCAAAGCTGGTTTTTTTCCAGGTTTTGAAAGCAGCGCGCGCAGCGCTTACTGCTGCGTCGAGCTCGGCTTGGCCGCATGCAGGCACTTGGCCGATGACTTCTTCAGTCGCGGGATTGACCACATCGAGCCATTCGCCATTGTCGATCATCTTGCCGTTGATTAGATTTTTATATTGCTTAGCCATGTGAACCTCTCATCCAGAATCGCGGTGTTGTTTTATGCCTTTTAGGTTGAACCCTTCGCGGTTCAAAGGCAATCGCCAACTTATGTAGCTATGTAAGCAAAAGTTCCAAGATGCGCGCCTATTGAAAGCGCTATCGTTTCGAATGTGACCGCTCTATCATCGAGCGCGAAATATAAGGGTGAGTACAGCGAAATGACATCGGATTGGACCATCGGAATTATAGGCGGATCGGGCATTTATTCCGTCGAAGGCTTGGAAAATGAGCAATGGATCGCGGTGGATTCGCCTTGGGGCGCGCCATCTGATGAAGTCTTATGCGGCGAATTGGACGGGGTTCGCCTGCGCTTTTTGCCGCGCCATGGCCGCGGACATGCTGTCTCGCCCGGCGAATTGAACGCGCGCGCCAATATTGATGTGCTCAAACGCGCCGGTTGCACGGACATTCTTTCGATCAGCGCGGTGGGTTCCTTGCGCGAAGATATTGCCCCGGGTGATTTTGCCGTCGCCGACCAATTTATTGACCAAACCAAGGGCCGCAAATCGAGTTTTTTTGGAACCGGCTTTGTTGCCCATGTGTCAATGGCCGATCCGGTCTGCCCGCGCCTTTCTGAAATGGCTGCCACAGCGATCAAAGAGGCGGGCGGCAATGCCTCCACGGGGGCGACCTATCTCGCAATGGAAGGCCCGCAATTCTCCACTCGCGCAGAAAGCCATATGTACCGCGCATGGGGCGCTGACATTATCGGCATGACCGCTATGCCAGAGGCGAAATTGGCGCGCGAGGCAGAGCTTCCGTATGCATTGATCGGCATGGCAACCGATTATGATTGCTGGAAAGAAGGCGAAGCTGTGGATGTTGGCGAAGTCGTTGCGCAAATGCAGGTGAACGGCCAATTGGCGCGCGAAATGCTATCGCGCTTTATCGCCAATTTGCCAGCCGAACGCGCAGCCTCGCCTATTGATAAAGCGCTGGATGATGCGGTGATTACGGCCCCTGATAAGCATGATCCAAAGCTTCTGGCAAAGCTGGATGCGGTGGCGCGGCGATTGCTTGCATAAGGGTCATCACCACAAGGCTTGATTACAATTGAAACCGGGTCCAAATCGCAGGCTTAGCTTTAGCCTATTTGGAGTCGCATCTTTTGGTCACAACCTCGCCTATCGACCGGTCCGCATTGCGCGCCGATTACCGCGCCGATGAAAATACGCTAACGGCGCAGCGCTTGGCGCAGGCTGCTCCCGTCAGTGCAGTACACAGCCAAGCAGAGCAATTGGCGGCTGAACTGATTGAAGGCGCGCGGGGCCGCAAGGCAAGCGGGATCGACGCATTTTTGCAGCAGTTTGGCCTCGACACAGAAGAAGGCATTGCGCTGATGTGCCTTGCCGAGGCTTTGCTGCGCGTGCCCGATGCCGCCACCGCCGACCTGCTGATAAAGGACAAGATCGGCGACATTGAGTGGGGCGATCATTTGGGCGAAAGCTCCTCCACATTCGTCAATGCCGCGACCTTTTCCCTGATGCTGACAGGCGAAGTGCTCGACCCGCCAGAGGCTCATCAGCGCGGCATGGGCGCAACTTTGAAACGCACTATGGGCCGCCTTGGTGAGCCGGTAATCCGCACAGCCACCTTGCAAGCCATGCGCATTCTTGGCGGGCAATTTGTGTTTGGCCGCGACATTGAAGAAGCGCTGAAACGCGCCGCGCCAGAGCGCAAACAGGGCCTCACCCACAGCTTCGATATGCTGGGCGAAGCGGCGATGACCTATGATGATGCGGCGCGTTATGCCGCCAGCTATCGCGGGGCTTTGGAGCGGCTGGCAAAAGAAGCCGCCGCCAGCAATGAGGGCGACACGGTCACGCGTTCTCCCGGTATTTCGGTAAAACTCTCTGCGCTGCATCCCAAATATGACGAGCTGCACGCTGCCCAAGCGATCCGCGATCTGGTGCCCTTGGTCCGCGAACTGGCGATCAAAGCTCGCGATGCCGATATTCATTTCACCATTGATGCAGAGGAAGCAGAACGGCTCGAACTTAGCCTTGATATTATTGAGGCATTGGTGAGCGATGACAGTCTGTTCACCCGCAAGGATGGCAGCACATGGCGCGGCTTTGGCATGGCATTGCAAGCCTATCAAAAACGCGCTGTGCCTTTGTGCGATTGGGTGGGCGAACTCGCGCGCAAATATGGCCGCACACTGTTTGTCCGCCTCGTCAAAGGGGCCTATTGGGACAGCGAAATTAAGGTCAGCCAAGTGGGCGGATACAGTGACTATCCGGTCTTCACCCGCAAGCGCGCAACCGATGTGTCCTACCTCGCCTGCGCCGCGCGATTGTTCGCGCATTCCGATGCAATCCGCCCTGCTTTTGCCACCCACAATGCCTATACCATCGCTGCGGTAAAGGCGCTTTCGGGCGGCAAGCGATTTGAATATCAACGCCTCCACGGCATGGGCGAGGAAGTCTATGAAGCCCTCGCTGCAATTGAAGGCCCAATAGAAAGAGGCGCGCGCACTCCGGTGCGCATTTACGCGCCCGTTGGCGGGCATAAGGAATTGCTCGCCTATCTGGTGCGCCGCTTGCTGGAAAACGGGGCCAATACCAGCTTCGTCAACCGCATGGCCGATAGCGAAGTGCCGGTCAGCGATATGACCGGTGATCCGGTCGCTGAACTGTCCGCGAGGGAACCCAAACGCAATCCGACCATACCTCTTCCAAAGGATATTTTTGGCGCGCGGGCGAATAGCGCAGGCGTTGATCTCACCGACCGTCCGGCCATGGAAGCGCTCGCCGCAAAGCTGGATGCGCTCGGCGAAAAACAATGGACAGCTGCGCCTACAATGAGCGCCGATGAGGCTGGAGAGCAGCACGCGATTACTGCGCCACAGGATAACTCGCACACAGTCGGCACCGTCACATACGCCAGCGCAAAAAACATCGACGCAGGCGCCAAAGCCGCCCTATCAGTCCAAACAGGATGGGACGCATTGGGCGGCGAAAAACGCGCGCTTCTGCTGGACGAAGCCGCCAATCTGTTCGAGGCCAACACTCCTGAATTTCTCTCGCTCTGCATCCGCGAGGCGGGCAAGAGCCTGCCCGATGCCGTCGCCGAATTGCGCGAGGCGGTGGATTTCCTGCGCTATTACGCGAGCGAAGCGCGGCGTCTGTTCAGCGGGCCACACCCCCTGCCTGGCCCAACGGGAGAGGAGAACATTCTGCGCCTCCACGGACGCGGCGTTTTCGGAACGATCAGCCCGTGGAATTTCCCGCTCGCCATCTTCATCGGCCCCGCCGCCGCAGCGCTCGCCGCAGGCAATTGCGTGCTCGCCAAACCGGCCCAGCAAACCCCGCTGATCGCCGCTCACGCCGTGAAACTGTGCCATGATGCGGGCATCCCTGAAGAAGTCTTGCAGCTCGTGCCCGGCGATGGCGAAGTTGGCGCGGCGCTCACATCCCACCCTGATATTTGCGGCGTGGCTTTCACCGGATCGACCAAAACAGCCTTGGCCATCAACCGCAGTCTAGCGATGCGCGACGGGCCGATTGCGACGCTGATCGCAGAGACCGGCGGGCTGAACGCGATGATCGTCGATAGCTCTGCCCTGCCCGAACAAGTCGTGCGCGATGTCACCGCCAGCGCGTTTCAAAGCGCGGGCCAGCGCTGCTCCGCTTTGCGCGTATTGTACCTGCAAGACGATATCGCTGACAGCATGCTGACAATGATCGAAGGCGGGTTTGCCGCGCTGACAATTGGCGATCCAGCCGATCTGGCGACAGACGTTGGCCCCGTCATTGATGCTGGCGCAAAGGCCAAGCTAGAGGCGCATATCGCCGCAATGAAGGCAGCGGGCAATCGCGTGCACCAACGCGAGCTTCCCAGCGAAACCGCACAGGGCACATTCGCCGCACCCACCATCATTGAGATCGGCAGCATAGCAGATTTGGAAGAGGAGCAATTCGGCCCCATCCTGCATGTCGCCCGCTTCAAAGCTGAAGACCTCGCGCAAGTGGTCGATGACATCAATGCTCGGAAATACGGCCTCACGCTCGGCCTACACAGCCGCATTGCCGCCACGCGGGCGCTGGTTGAGGCGCGCGCGAAAGTCGGCAATCTCTACGTCAATCGCAACCAAATCGGCGCGGTGGTGGAAAGCCAACCGTTCGGCGGCGAAGGCCTATCGGGTACCGGCCCAAAAGCAGGCGGCCCGCATTATGTCGAGCGTTTTGCAACGGAGCGGGTCACATGCACAGACACCACAGCGGCAGGCGGAAATGCCAGCCTGCTTGCAGGCGCATAGCACTGCAGGCTAAACAGCGATTATGTCACGCCTCCTCATTTTGATTGCCGCGCTGTTTGCGTCTGGTTGGACCACGCCTGCAATGGCCGATGTCCAAGTGACATTTCACAGCTTCAACGGCTCGGTTATGTTCGGGCGTTACCCGCACACTTTCATCGCGTTGTCGGGCGAGCTGGAAAGCAATGGCCGCAAAATCAATGAAAATTACGGCTTCACGGCGAAGAACGTGTCGCCCGCCATTCTGCGCGGCCCAGTTG
>CALFEA010000278.1 GCA_937950385.1 uncultured Altererythrobacter sp.
ATAGGTGAAGCCTTCTTCCTGCAAAAGCCGCCGCGTATTGTCTGTGAGAAGGTAGCGTGAGAGCCAGCCATAAGGGCGCACCCCGCAGGTTTTTTCGATGCTGGTTACAGCTTTACGAATAAAGTCGCGCTCTTGATCCTCATCCATCTTAAACTGATGAATCCAGCGGTAGCCATGGCTAACCGGTTCATGCCCCAGATCAACGATGGCCTTTGCAATCTCTGGGTGGTTTTCAAGGCTGAGTGCGGCCACTGTCCAGCTCGCCATAATGTCATAGCGCTTAAGCAGTTTGACGATCCGCGGGGCGCCCGCTTTTATACCGTAGAGATAGTTGCTTTCATTGGAATAATTGCGGATTTTGGACTTCACAAAGACGCCAAGCTCATCAACAGGCTCCATCCCGCGATCCCCGCGAGCGATGGTCATCTCGCTGCCTTCTTCGACATTGACGACAACGCTAAGCGCCATCTTTGCGCCGCCGGGCCAATCGATCCGTTCTTCCGTTAACGACATCAATGCATCTCCTCGCCGCCAGAGACATTCAGCGCCTCGCCTGTCACATAGAACGCGTCGTCACTCGCCAGCCATAGGCAAGCAGCGGCCGTATCGCTTGGCAATCCAGGTCGGCCCATGGGATTTTTCGCTGCCATATTAGCCAAATAATCTTCAACCTTGTCAAAGCCAAGCAGCTTGGAAAAATACTCATTTTGTTGCGCGCCTAAGCCGGTAGTCACATGGTTCGGGCACACCGCATTCACTGTGATGCCATGCGCACCCAATTCCACCGCACTCGCCCGTGTGAGGCCAACCATGCCGTGTTTGGACGAGACATAGGCCGGTAGATGCGGAAAGCCCGTCTTCGCCGCTTGAGACGCGATGTTGATGATCCGGCCGCCGCCACCATTATCGACCATATGCCGGGCTGCCGCCTGCGTGCAGTAAAATGCGCCGGACAGATTGACCGAGAGGACTTGATCCCACTCTTTCGCTGTGTCCACTTCGAGCAGCGGCTTCATTAGAAAACCGATCCCAGCATTGTTCACAAAAACGTCGACTTTGCCAAATTGCTGCGCGGCCTTAGCCACAAGCGCTTGGCATTGATCAGCCTTGGAAACGTCGCAGGCAATCGTTGCCACCTTTGCACCGCGCTTCCGCAATTCCTCTGCTACGCCTTGGGCTTCATCATCAATCGCCAGGTCTGAGACCACGCAATTCGCGCCTTCATCAGCAAAGGCTTGCAAGATACCCTGCCCCAGCCCCTTTTCCTTACCGGAACCGGTAACAACAATCGTTTTGCCAGCGAATTTGGACACTTTTAGAGATCCTCCGTCAGGATAAACTGCGGCGCATCAGCATACTCTTGGAAGGGCGCGGCAGCCGCTTGGAAAGTCTCATCCGAAACATCAGCGATGAAATCATCCATATTGGTGATGTCGAGAATCTCGAAATAGGCGAAAGGCGGCGGTGTATCAGGATCACCAAAAAGCCCGGTCGCTTTGTGAACGGTGAAGGAATTTACCGAACCCAGCGCGCTGGCGGTAGGCACGTCTTTCGTTTTGGCCCATCCTTCATATTCAGCAACATTGGTGCCGGGCTTCAAATTGAACGGAACGATAATACGCATTGCGTGTCTCCCTACTAAGGTGTTGGCGGACGATAAGCGCCCAATTTGTCATCGATATGGCGGGCAATTTGGAACAGTGAGGCTTCCTCGCCGATCTCCCCGACCAGCTGAACGCCCAAAGGCAAGCCATCCTTCGTCCAGCCCATCGGTATGCCAATGGCAGGCAATCCGGCAATATTGGCGAGGCAGGTGAAGTCAGCCTGAGCGGGCGGCTCATTTTCGCTGTGTGGGAACGGGGGATTAGGGACCGTGGGCATGATCAAAAAACCGTGCTTTGCGACAATTTCGCGCACATCTTCTCGGGTTTGAGACAGGACCCGCTGATCCTCTTCCCAATCTTGGTCTGCACGCTTGGGCCCATATTTTAAAAGTTTTGCCAGATGATCGGAAGCTTGAACGCCTTCCAAATGCTCTGTCAAAGCCTTGGCCACTTTGATGAAACCAGCAAAACGAATGCGCGAATTTTTGTAGCGTATTTGCGCCAATGCGGGAGAGGTTGCGAGCGTAGCTAATGCTTGGTCAAAAGCCATTTCTACCTCTGCGTCAATTGCCACACCGTGCCCTATCAGAGTAGCACCGGCCTTGTTCACCGCGCGCCCTTCAAAGCGGGAGATCACGCATGATGCAGCTTCCAATTGGTCCAATGACCGCGCCAAGACGCCAATCGCATCAAGATCCAAATCAGCCGGATCCAGCCCGACTTGGCTGACGGATTTCGTCGCTGGTTTGAAGCCATAAACCCCGCAATGGCTGGCGGGAATACGCACCGATCCCATAGTGTCTGTGCCCAGCGCAATATCGCAAAGGCCAGCCGCCACAGCAGCCCCGCTGCCGCCGGATGATCCGCCGGGGGAATATCCTTCCTTATGGGGGTTAATCGTCGCACCAAAATGCGGATTGTCGGTTTTGGAACCAAGCGCTGCCTCTTCCATATTGAGGATGCCGGCGATGCTGGCTCCAGCATCTTTCAGCAGCGTGACAACTTCTGCATCTTCTGCGGCAATGCGACTTTCTAGAGAACCAATCCCGGCGTGAAATGGCATGCCCTTCACCGCGATATTTGCTTTAACGCCCACAGTGACACCCGCTAGAACGCCCTCACCTGAAGAGGCATTTTCATCGCGGTATAAAAAGGCGTTGTATTTATCCTGCATTGAGCGATTACACCCCGCGCTCATCGATCAGTCGCAACGGTTTTTGGCGCTTATCAATCTCTGTTGCAGCAGCAGTCCCGCCCGGTTCGCACAGAGCAATCTCCACCTCTACACCCAGCCCCTGCTTAAGCGTTTCTGACAAGGCCGCGGCATCGGTCCCACCTTTGCTTTCCAGCGTCACGCGCATGGAATCGCGCTGACTGGCATCGCGGGTAAGGTGACAAACATATTCGCCGGTCAAGTCTGGACGGTTTTCAATGATTGAACCAATGGCATGCGGGAACACATTAATTCCCCGCAATTTCACCATGTTGTCAGAACGGCCGCGAAAACCAGCGATCCGTTTAAACGCAATCTCGCCGCGACCATCCAACTCATGCGTAATGTCATGCGTGTTAAAACGAATGCACGGCGCAATATCGTTTTTGTAGAGGCAGGTCACAACCATGTCGCCTGTGTCACCGCGCGCAACCGGTGCGCCATCATCAATGCCCAGCAATTCAAGATATTGCGCATCTTCCCATACATACATCCCATCGCGGTCTGGACCCTCGCCTGCAATAGAACCCGTGTCGCCAACGCCGTACCAATCATACGCCTTTGCGCCATGCCAAGCCGCCTCTGTGCTGGCGCGATCTTCTGTGCCCAAATGGCCGATAATTGTGCGAATATTGATCTTGTCAAAAAGCTCTTCCGCCTCTGCTGTTTCGGCCAGCTTACGCACGTAATCGACAAAGCCCACGATTGCGGTCACGCCAAAATCCGCCATCAATTGCACCTGCGCTTTGCTGCGCGTTTCGATCCCTGTGCCCGCTGATAGAAAGATCGAATTGGTGAATTTTGTCACAGCCTCGCGGATGTAATGCCCGCCATTGATCATCCCGTGACCATAGACCGAATGCACGACATCATCGCTTTCCAAGCCCATCCAGCGGTACATGCGGCCCACCAGCAGATTGCCGACTTCGCGCCCCTTTGGACCGAACATCAGAACCTGAGGTTTACCGGTTGTGCCGCTGGTCGTGTGGAACACGGTTGGGGGCCGCGTGGCGGCATCACCCATTCCGTGAAAGTCGCCATAAGGCGGGTGCTCAGCAATCGACGCCATCAGGTCAGACTTATCATAAACCGGCAGTTTGGTGATGTCTGCCAGACCGGTAATATCACCCGCTTCTATGCCCTGTGCGCCCCATAGACGCTGGTAAAAGGGAACCTGCCAGCCTTTCACCATCAGCTTCTTAAACTGCGCATCTTGAACTGCGAACAGCTCATCGCGGCTCATCGATTTGTAACGCGAAACGAATTCTTCCCCGACAGGATAGTCTGCGAGCATCTGCTTGTGATCGAGCGCTTCGAAATAGGTGGGATAGGTCATAAATTGTCCGTGAAATAGGTCATAGGATCATCGAAAATACGTGGGTTTGAGCTGGCAGGCGCAAGCTCTCTGGCGAGGCTTAATTTGGCGCTGGCTTGCTGTGGCGAAAGCGGATTATCGGGGCTGCCGAGTGTGTGCTCTACGCCATACATTTGTGAGGAACCATCAGCCATCGTCACGGTAAGAACCTGCGGGAACAGCGCATTAGCATCCGAATTCTCATCAGGGGTAAGCGTAACTTTGGCGGCAATTGCGGCAAGCTTTGGTTTGGCAATATCGTCCGCCGTAAACCGGCGCGGGTCAATTCGCCCATCACTCAGCATCAACGCTGTCAAAAACGGCATGCAAAGCCGTGCCCACGAAGGCTGCATATCACGCGAATATGGGCGATCAACCAGCCGCCGGATGAGCGGCGGACAGGCAAGTTCGATGGACGCCACTTGGTCTGGATCAAGCGCCAGCGCGCTTAGTTTACCCAGCGCGGCATGGCTCGCCCGGCCTGAGGGGAAAGGTTTCGTAGATACTTCTGAAATGCGCCATACCTTGCCCAAATCACCTGTGTAGCGCGCCAGATCGCCGCTTTCGAACAGTTGATAATAACCAAATGGCCCCTCTAGCGGGTCTTTCGGAGCGGAAAAGCCAGCCTTCGCCAGATCGCTTGCAGTCACTGCTGCGCGCGCGGCATTGGCTATTTGAAACGGAAGCGTTTCGCTGCCTTCGACATGGGCCTGCATTGTGCCGGCCGCACTTGAATACGCAAGGCCGAGCGCCTCATCCAAAGGCGCACCATCAACACGCGCGACCGCGACAGCTGCTCCCATCACGCCGCACACAGCCGGGCGGAAAAACTGCATTGAGCTATCCACGCTTAGACCCAATCCTGAGGCGATATCCACGCCGATAGACAGCGCGAGCAGCGCCTCTTCCACATCGCAGCCGCCCTTGCGATCAATCGCAGCCCCCAAAGCTGCGGTCACAACGCTCATGGCGTGAACCACGGCGGGTTCGTGGACCCCGTCCCATTCCAGGCAGTGGATGCGGTAGCCATTGACGAAGGCGGCAGAGGGCGCTGAAAGTCGTTCATCTGTTCCAATCAGGCGCGCGTCATTGCCAGACCCCATCGCGCGCGCTGCTTGCAAAATTTGTGCCTCGCCCGGAGCGTCAACAGCCGCCGCACCAATTGCCAAAGTATCGCCGAGCAATCGCACCGCATCATTGCACGTTGCGGCAGGCAGCACATGCTCAGCGCCCGCAAATTCGAGCAATCTTTGCGTATTTTGGGACGCGCCGCTCATGCCAGCCAATCCTCAAGCATGGCATCTATCGCTGCAGGATCATTGCCCGTCAGCGCTAGATCAACTGCACGGTCTGCATCTTGCGCAGAAACCCCGCCCCATTTCGCCAGCGTGTGCATCTTTTCAATGATCCGCGCTTCCTCAACGGGCCGTTCTGGATCGCCCAGCGTATCGATAATCTCATGGCCGTTCACCCGTGCACCGAAATGCGCAGGATAGCGCGCAGTAATCGCGGCGTCTTGTGCCACAGAAACCTGCGCGCGCAGGCCAGAAAGCGCGGCAATAGCGTCTTGGGTAAAATCCTCGGGATTGGCATCGCGGCCATCGGCCACAACCGCGACCGCATGTTGGAGCGAAAACTTAGCCTCTAATTCAGTCGTTGGATCGGGTCGGTCGCAGAAAGTAAGCGCATCGGCGAAAGTTTCGACATTAAACGGCGCTTTAAGCTGACCCGCCCTGCGCAATTCCATCGCAGCATCAATCGCTGGATGGGCGTGGCGACAGGCGGCAAACGGCTTGAAACTGACTTCATCAATCAACCACCCATCACCAGCACTTGCCAGTTCTCCTGGTTGATTGGTCATCGCAGCAAAGAGCCCTTGTGGTCCTTCCAGAATGCCAACTGGCCCAGTCGCGCCGAAATGCACATGCAATGCTGCATCGCGCCCTGTGCGCACAGCGTGATATATATGCCATTGCTTGGTCAACACATTGTCGTGCCGCATATGCCAAAGCCCGCCAGCAACCGAGCCTGCATTGCCCAGCGCATTGCGATATTCCACCTCAGCAAATCCCATCAGCGAACCAAAGGCTGCTGCCGCGCCAAATACTCCAGCAGTCGCGGTCGGGTGCCAATGAGCATAGTGATGCGCATCCAGCGCCGACCCAATGGCTATCATCGCTTCATAGCCGCGAACGCCGGCATCAAGCCGGGCATCCATATCCGCACTGCTTAAGCTCATCGCTGTTGGCCAGATCACGGGGCCGGGATGGAGTAAGGCTGTACGGTGGACGTCATCCATTTCAAGCGCATTGCCGACATATGTTGCACGCTCCCAACCCTGACGCGAAATCCGCCCGCCAACATGCCCCGCCTCGCTATCGCGCGCGCCAACCAAGCAAGCGAGCCAATCAAGTAAGTGGAGACGTGCGCGCTTTCTCTCGCTTTCGCCTAAATTGCGCGCTATTGTCTGGACAAGTGTATGGAGGAGCGGGTCGATCATTCGCCCTGCTCCGCGAAACGGAAATGGGATTGGAAATCGACTTGGCAGAGGCCGCCGCGCCCAAGAAAATAAGCGCTGAAAAAAAGACACCGCGCTACCTGCAGCTTGCAGGTGAATTGCGCGAGGCGATTGTCTCTGGTCGCTACGCCAATGGGCGACAGTTCCCGACCGAAACTGCGCTTTGCAAACAATTTGACGTCAGCCGCTTTACCGTGCGCGAAGCACTGAAAAGACTTCAAGGTGAAGGGCTGATCGAACGCAAGCGCGGCTCTGGCACCATTGTTCAACCTGCATCTGCACGAGGCGGCGCATTGCATCAACCGCTCTCTAACGTGGGCGAATTGCTGCAATATGCCAGAGGAAGCGAAGTCATTTATAGCGCCCAAGGCTCTGGCACCTTGCCCGCGAGCGTTTCTGATCAAATCGAAGAGAGCACCAATGGGATCTGGCGCCGTTTTAGCGGCACACGCCGACAAAATGCTGACTCGCCGCCGATTGCCGTCACCGATGCCTATTTTCACGAGAAATTGGGAGATGCGGTTGAACAGCTCGATCTTGGAGCCGGGACTTTGTTCAGCCAGATCGAAAAACTGACCGGCATTACTGTCGCGCGCGTAACGCAAGATATTCAAGCTATTGCCGCTAATTCCGCAATGGCCAGAGCACTCGACATTAAGCGGGGCGAACCGATATTGCGGATCATCCGGTGCTATCTCGATACGAAGGGCGCGGTTTACGAAATCTCGGTCAGCCATCATCCCGGTAACCGCTTCGCCTATTCGATGCATATCGATCTTGACGCGTAGGGGGGCAGCGGAGAGTTTCATCAATTTTCGCCCAGAGCTGGCGTTTTGCTGGGCGTGAATTGCGTTCCGGCAAAACGGATTGGCGAAGCTATATGATGTGCCCCGCTTTCATCCTCGACCAGCAGTCCGCGCTCTGCAATATGCGGCTGATCAAGCGCTTCGCGAAAATCAAGAACGGGCGAAAATGCAACGTCTTTGTCAGCAAACCAAGCGATCCATTCCCGTCGCGTCTTGGACGAAAATGTATCGGCTAGGAATGCGATAAGATCGCTTTGTTCACCTGCCTCGCGCTCAGCATGAGCGATCAAATCTTCGCGGCCCAAAGCGGTCAGCAAAGTGCGCGCAAACTTCATCTCGCGCCCGCCAAGTGCAACGTGTTTGCCATCCTTGGTCTTGTATATTTGGTAAAAGCCCGCACCGCCGAGCGAACGCTGACTGGTAGACTTCGGGCTTTCGCCGCCTGCAATCGCGCTGCCAGCGGTATGCGCACACCATGGCAACATTGCATCGAACATAGCGCAGTCGATATAGGCTCCCTCGCCTGTTCGATCCCTGCTCAGCAGCGCCATCAAGACCGCCGATAGACCAGTAAGGCCAGCTGCCATATCCGCGCTGGGCGCGCCTGGTACAACTGGCGTTCCATCGGCACCATCATTGACGCTAAGAAAACCAGCAAGGGCCTGCACGGCCATATCATGCGCAGGGTGATGCGCGAGTTCACCCTCTTGGCCGAACGCGGAAATTGAACAGTAAACGATGTCAGGCTTGATGGCTTTCACGCTGTCATAATCAAAACCCAACCGCTTCATAACACCGGGCCTAAAACCTTCGACAAAGACATCAGCCTCGGCGCATAATTTGGCCAGTTCAGCCTTGCCTTCTTCGCTTTTCAGATCGAGGACAAAGCTGCGCTTGCCGCGGTTGAGATTGGCGAACCACACTGAATGCGCATCATCGCCATTGCCTTCCTTAGGCAGCATATCGCGCGCTGGATCGCCCGCCGCTGGCTCGACTTTCATCACCTGCGCGCCGTGATCAGCCATCATGACAGTCATCATCGGTCCCGGCAGAAATTGCGTCAGATCGACGACCTTTATGTCCGCTAATTTACCCATGATGCGCTCGTCCTCTGATTGGTTCTTGGCCCGCTGCCAAAATCACACAATACCGCTGGCACGTAGACTGGCGATGGCATCAGCATCATAGCCCAGCTCGTCCAACAAGGCATCACTATCTGCCCCAAGCAAAGGCGCAGCGCGGTTTGGCAGGCGTTCACCGTCCAATTTGATTGGACTGGCCAGCACGTCGATGGATTCACGATCGGGATGTGAAACCGTGTCGCGCATTCCGATAGTTTGGAGCCAAGGGTTATCCATCGCATCAGCCAGCTCGTAAACCGGCGCAACCGGTACAAGTCCAGCAAGCAGTTCCTGCCAATGCGCCATCGGCTTTTGCGAAAATTCTGCATCAAGAAGCTCGGTTAAAGCGGCACGATTGGCCAGCCGGTCGGCATTGGTGGCAAAGCGGGCGTCATTCAGCAGATCGTTGCGGCCCATTCGTTGGGTCAAGATATCCCAAAATTTGGGCAGTTGGCACATAACGAACATCCACCCATCAGCCGCTTTGAACATCTGGCTGGGGGTGGCGGTGGGATGCGCCGACCGCGGGGTGCGGGCCGTTTCATCCGCCTCGTTCATATACCACAGCGCGGGGTAGCTAGTTTGATGGACCGCAGCCGACAACAGATCGGTATCTACATCGCGGCCTTTGCCGGTGCGCTGCGCATCGGTAAGCGCCGCCAGCAATCCGATGGTGAAAATCGTGCCCGTCATGAAATCGACCATCGATAGGCCCATGCGTTGCGGTTCGGTTCCTGGTTCTCCGGTCAGTGCGCAATAGCCCGCCTCTGCCTGCATCAGATAGTCATAACCCGGCCATTTCGTGCGCTCATTATCGCGCCCATATGCCGACAAATGCGCGCAAACGATCGCGGGGTTCACATCCTTGACCGCGTCATAGGTAAGCCCCAGCTTTTCCGGCAAATCGCCGCGCATATTGTTCGCCACGACATCGCTGGATGCGGCCAGCTTGCGGAAAATCGCCTGTCCCTCATCGCTGCGCAAATCGAGTGTCAGCGATTTTTTGTTAAGATTGAAGGCCTGAAAATACAGGCTCTCCCCCTTACTGAGAAAATGCGGCCCGACCGCACGCGCCGTGTCGCCGCCGCCCACCTTTTTGCCATCAGGCCCATCTTTGCGCGGCGGCTCGATCTTGATCACCTCTGCGCCCAATTGCGCCAAATGCATGGTACCATATGGACCAGCACCATATTGCTCGGCGCTGATGATCCGAAAGCCGGCGAGAGGAAGATTGAGGCTCATGCTAGGTTGATCAGATCTTGTTTTCTTTAAGGTGCTGCTTGGCGATAATCATTCGTTGCATTTCATTGGTACCTTCGCCGATACACATCAGCATGCTATCGCGGTAATAGCGCTCAATATCGTATTCTTTGGAGTAGGAATATCCGCCGTAAATTCGCATTGCCTCTTGGCTGTTTTCAACCGCGGCTTCGGATGCGAAATATTTTGCAATACCCGCCTCTTTGTCGCAGCGCTCGCCAAGGTCATAGGCTTCCGATGCATCGAGCGTAAGCAACCGCGCAGCCCGGGCCCGCGTCACCATCTCGCCCAATTTAAGCTGAATCGCCTGATGCTGAGCGATCGGCTTGCCCATGGTTTCGCGCTGTTGGGAGTATTCAGTCGCGAGGCGCAAGGCCCCTTCGGCTAGGCCAACACCGCGCGCAGCGACATTGATGCGCCCCAGTTCTAGCCCGCCGGTTGCCTGGAAAAATCCTTGTCCTTCTTCACCGCCGATCAATTGGTCAGCAGGGATGCGATAGTCGTCCATGACAAGTTCAGCTGAATCGATCGCTTTGTAACCAAGCTTGTCGAATTTCTTACCTGTCGTCAGACCGTCTCGCTTGTCTGCGATAAACAAGCTCATGCCCTTGTACCGCGGATCCGCATCAGGGTTGGTCTTGACCAGCATTGCAAAGCAATGACCGTTCACCGCGTTTGAGATCCAAGTCTTGGTGCCGTTGATCACATAATCATCACCGTCACGCACCGCGACACTGCGAATGGCCTGCAAATCGGTTCCTGCGTTGGGTTCGGTCAGGGCAAGACCGCCGCGAAGTTCACCAGAAGCCAGCTTCGGCAACCACTTCGCCTTTTGTTGCGGTGTTCCAAAACGTTCGACCGCAGCCGCCATAATCAAATGCGAGTTAAAAATACCGGTAATCGCCATCCAATAGCTAGAAATTCGCATCACAATTTTTGCATAAGTGGTCGCGGGCAAGCCTAACCCGCCATATTCTTGACCGATAGTGGCCCCGAACAAACCCATTTCGGCCATTTGATCAACGAGCTTTTCCGGCCAAATATCACCATGATCATGATGCTGAATAACAGGAATAACCTCGCGCTCAAGCCAACGGTCAATCGCATCCATGAAGGCGCGCTCTTCCTCTGGGTCGATGGTACGAATTTGATCTGTCAATACTGCGGCGGTTGCCATTGTGCTTTCCTTTGGGGGTGAGTTTAAGGGGGGAGGAGGATTGCTTCAGTCGTCGAGGCCGCCAAAGCCGCGGCGCCACACCAAAACAGTGCGCTTATAGTGGCTTACAATCTCTCCATTTTGATTTTTGGCGATAGTCTTAAACGTGACGATGCCTTGTTCAGGGCGGCTTTTGCTTTCACGCAATTCCAGCACTTCACTCTCGCAATATAAGGTATCACCAACGAACAATGGCTTGACCATGCGAACCTCGTCCCAGCCAAGGTTAGCGATAGCTTTGCCGCTCGTGTCCGACACACTCATGCCAGTCATCAGCGCGATGGTGAACGGGCTAACTACAAGCGGTTTACCAAATTCGGTATCTTTCGAAAGCTCATAATCGAAATGCGCAGGATGAGTATTCATCGTAAGCAGTGTGAACCAGACATTGTCCGCATCCGTTATGGTGCGCCCAGGCCGGTGCTCATAGACGTGCCCTTCTACGAAATCTTCGAAATAGCGCCCCTGCACTTCACGGAAGCGTCCAGGGGCCACTTCGATTACGCCATCACGCATGAGAATTCCTTTCTTTGCGCGCTAAGGTAGCGCGATGCTTTTTCACCAAGGGCGCCTCTAACATTTGCCCTTTATAACGGATCGCCTTTTCGCCGGCATCTTCATAAGCACGCAGCGCATCTGCTGCGGCATTGACGGCCTCTTCGCCGGGCTCAAACGCCGCTTCAATGGCGGGAATCTGCCTGGGGTGAATGGCCGCTTTTGCATCAAAGCCAATGCTTTCAGCCCGGCAGCATTCCTCGGCTAAGCCCTCGTCATCATCCAATTTGACGAAGGGCACATCAATCGCTGGCAATTTATGTTCAGAGCAGGCGAACACGAATTGCTGACGGGCGGTTATAAGCGGTTCCCACGCAAGATCGACACCCAGTTCGCCAGAAAAATCCCCGCCGCCAAACATCATTGCTGCATTGCCCTTGGCAGCGGCAATCTCATGCGCATGACGCAATCCCTTGGGGGTCTCGATCAGAGGAATGAGGCCAGGGCAACGATCACCTAAAGCCTTGTAAACCACCTCAACCTCAACCACGCTTTCCACCATAGGCAAAAGTAGAAAAGGTGGCAGCGTCTCGGCATGGATCAGTGCGGCGAGATCGCAAATGCCTTCTGCCGTATCCACTGCATTCATCCGAAGCCCCCACCCCGCTGTTTCATTATTGGCAAACTGGCTGAGAGCACTTGCCCGCGCGGTGTCTTTGTCATCTGAACTGACCGCATCTTCCAAATCGATCACAGTAACGCCCGCGTCAGATCCGCGCGCTTTTGCAAAACGATCGGGCCTCGACCCCGGGACAAATAACAGACTGCTGACTGCAAACACGCACCAAACTCCAAACGAGCAAATTAGATGAGACCTTCCCCTTCACAATTTGTCCGGACAAATCTAAAGTCAAGAGAGAATCGCAAATTTGTCCGGACAAATGCGTTTTTTGGAGAACGATACCAATGACACTTCGTCGTATTTTTGCAAGTTTCGTCACTGCCGCGCTGCTAAGCGCAAGCCATAGTGCAACCGCGCGGACGCTTGATCCGGCGGTCGCAGAAGACGCCATCGAAATTTCTAAGCGTTTACAATGTGGTGTTTCGGCCGATGAACCTGCGGTCTACCATTGGTCGGGCAATATCTATGGCCGATCACCTGGACAGCGCGATAAGCTGCTTTTCAGAGGCGAAGGCATGAATATTCGCCGCTGCGTCGAGGTCAGTGATCCGGTTCGCGGAGAAGGTTGGCGGCTAATTAGCCGCGAGATCATGCTGATGCTCGACCCGAAAACTGGCGAAGTCGTCAATGAATGGGAGAACCCCTACACTGGCAAAACGGTATCGGTGATGCAGATCCACAACGATCCCGTGAATGGCCGCCCAAACTTTCCGCGCGGCGCTGACGGAAAACCATTCCAGCTTTCAACCATGCGCGTTGCTGGCCCTTACGTTTTCATGCCATTCGAAGTGCCGCTATTTTATACCAATCCTTTGGCAGGCGATTATCAAGAATATGTGGGCGGCAAATATCACGCGATGGAGATATTCGATTTTGCGGCACTGAAGGACGAGTTGTTCGATACGACCAAGCCCACCGCTTATCCGATGATTAGCTGGGTACGCATTTCCGGTTGGGCCCCTTGGATGGAGATGGGTGGACGGCCTGGTCAAATGGTGTTCAACGCTATGGGCCGGAAATTGCCCGGTGGGTTTGAAGAACTGCCCGCTGTGTTGAAGAATGAAATTCGCGCGAATTATCCGATTTACGAGCAAGCGCCTCCCAAGAATGACACCCGCCGCAATGAGACAACTTGGACCAAGTTTAAGATGCTTACCGACAAGTCACGCGCGGAATCCGCCGAGGAAAAACCTGTAGGCGGGGATTAATCTCCTGTGCCGATAGCTGATCGGCGTTCTTTCCTTGCAGGAAGCAGTGCGGCTTTAATCGCTGGAGCTGCGCCGCGCGCGGCATGGGGCCGCACACAGGTTGATGTTGCTATTGTTGGAGCAGGCTTAGCAGGGCTCCACGCGGCGAAAATATGCGAAAATGCGGGCCTTAGCGTAGTGGTTCTTGAGGCCGAGAACCGCATCGGAGGCAGGCTGCATACGCTTGATGATCTACCTGGCGCACCTGATGCTGGCGGTATCCAAGTTGGCGCAGGCTACAAACGTCTCCAGAATATCGCCCGCGAGCTGCGCGTTGAGCTCTCGGACAATATAGGAAGTGGTGCGGGCCGGGCGCAAACGCCTGGAAACCTCTATTCCATCGGCGGGATCACCGCCTCTCCCCAGGCCTGGCCGCAAAGCGCAGGCAATATGCTATCCGACGATGAACGCGCTATCGAACCCGCTCGTTTGCTAAGCTATTATGCGCGTAGTCTACCCCAATTCGCACAGCCTACGGACTGGCTGACTGCGCCGTCAGACCAAGACATCTCAGTTCGCCAAGCCTTGCGCCAAGCCGGAGCAAGCGCAGAGGCCCTTCGTTTAATCGAGGCCAATTTCAACGGCAATAGCCTGGCCGGGATGTCGCAGCTTCACCTTGCTCGCAGTTTCGCAATCTTTCGCAGCCAGCCCGGTCCTGTCTCAACCATTGTTGGCGGCTCGCAGCGGCTGCCTGAGGCCATGGCAAAAAGCCTAACGCGAGATGTCAGACTGGCCGAACCCGTTCGCGCTATTCAAGAGGAGGCAGATGGGGTCACATTGAAGCTGGAGGGTGGCAGTATCACCGCGCGCCATGCGATCTGCACAATTCCATTTGCGGCCATGCGCCAAATTCCGCTCCGGTCTGAAATGCCGCTAGATATGGCACGAATGATTGCAAGCCTGCCCTACACCCGCGCCACTTTTGCTTATATCACTGCGCGCGAGCCATTTTGGCGAAGCGACCCCCTTCCCGATACGCTTTGGAGCGATGATCCTTTAATTGGCCGCATCTTTGTATTGGGCGATGAACCAGCGATGCTGAAACTATGGACGACGGGAGCTGGCGCGGACTTGCTGGATCGCTTGCCTAAAACCGATGCGGAAAGGATGATTATGGATCGCATCGAACGAGCCCGCCCCTCTGCCAAAGGCAAGCTCGACAGCGTTCAGCTTTATAGCTGGCAGCGCAATCCCCATGCACGGGGCATTTATCATCATGTTGGCACCGGCATGGCTAGCGCCTTGGCAACTTCGGCCCAAGTGCGCGGCAATCGACTCCATTTTGCGGGCGAGCACTTAGCGACCCAAAATAGCGGCATGGAAGGCGCCCTTGAGAGCGGTGAGCGTGCCGCGCGCTTCGTCATTTCAAGCGCTTAGCTGAAGCTGAATCGCAATAAAAGAGCGGGGACATTGTGCCCCCGCTCTTCATAATTGTGTTAGCCACAGGCGGCCGCTTGGCTGCCTTTCCTATTGGAACGAGTAACTCAATCGCAGGCCGAATTGGCGGCGATCGCGAAGAATGACCCGCGCACCTTCCCGTGAGAAGTTAAAGAACCCGCCCGGCAATGTTCGAGTGCCGAAGCCTGTATCCGCAAAGTTTTGCGCCGATGTCGGTGCATCCTCGTCAAAAAGATTGGTGACAAAGAGCTCGACACCCAGGTTTTCACCCTGCAAACCAAAGCGCACATTCACATCTGTTGCCGGTTCGACCTCAGCGACATTAGCATTTGAAACATAATACTCGCTGGTAAAGAACAGGTCCGTGCGCAAATACCATGTGTCGATCATCTCGCCGAGACCATTGAACTGATCTTCATACTTCGTGCCCAAAGACAAGGTGATCGGCGGGAAGCGCGGCGCCTCCTGCCCGACCACACCATCATCGTTGCCGAAGATATCACCGAAGTCACCGCTTCCGCCGGAGGCAGGGAAACTCGCGATCGAAGAGTCGATATAGGCAAACGAGCCTTGCATCGAAAACTCGTCACTTATCTGCAATGCAGCATCAAGCTCAATACCGAAAATGTCAGTAGTCGCACCATTGGCAAGAAACTGAACAGTGCGCAGCGGATTTGGTGCCATCGGGCGAGTGTCGGTAACAACTTCAAACGAGTTAAACAGCTCATTTTTGCGCTGCATATGGAACAGCGCAAGGTTGAAGGCCACTTTCCCGTCATCAAACTGCTGCTTCCAGCCAAGCTCATAATTGACCAGCTTTTCTTCTCCAAATACCACGTTGGCATCGGGCGCAAGCGCATTGAGTTCGGCCAATTGTGCTGCATCAAGCTGCGCCACCTCTGCGTTGAAACCGCCAGGCAAGTTGCCTTCGCTATATGTGGCGTACAAAGTTGTGTCGCTGGACGGCTGATAGCGCAACGTAGCGCGAGGCAAGAAGTTGCTGATCGACGCAGGCGAAGTAGGCGTTGTCAGACCGACATTTACTTCATCTTCGTAGATCTCATCCTCTTGGTAGCGCCCCTCTAATGTGATCGAAAGAGTGTCAGTGAACTGGTAGTCGATCAGACCAAAGACACCAATTGTCTCGGCACCTGACAAAAAGCCCACTTCACGAAAAATGTCCGAGAAGAAAATTGTAGGACCAAAAAAGCTAGCCGTGCCTCCTAACTCATTGATATCAATCGTGACGTAGCTTGCACCGACCAACACAGTCAGATCATCATCCAAGAAATTGCCTTGGAGCCGGCCTTCTAGCGTCAAATCTTCAGTTTCCCGCGCGCTGAAGCTGAGGAACGACTGGCCTGGCGTCAGATCGAAATCTGAAAAGAAACCAAAGTTTTCCTCGTTATAACCAGCCAAGAAACTGAACTCGATGTTATCACTTAGATCGACCGAACCCGTCGCACTCAATTGCAAAGAATCTAGGTTAAGGCCAAACTCATCGACATTGGTGGGATTGTATTTGAAGTCGAAAATCGCATCGCTCGGATCTGAACGGCCATCGTCCAAGAAACCGCGATACAGTGCAACGGAATCGGCTCCTGAGTTTTGACCAATCGCAGACGCCGGAGGTTGTGTAATCTGGCCGCGAAACACTGATTCTGTGCGATTACCGAAAGCTGGCTGACTGCTGTCGTTCAGATCAACCGAACCGTCAGCATTGATCAAGAAACCGCCAAAGTTGTGCTGCGCAGTGCCAAAGTAGGAAGCAGCTGCCGCCGGTCCGTCAGTGATTTCTTGATACGATCCGCGCAGCTTCAAACGAAACGCTGAAGAAGGCTCAAACAGCAAGGAACCGTTGATAGACCATTGCTCTTGATCACCAAGCCGCTGGCCATCAACAGCAGCATTATCAAAATGACCATCCTTTGTGATGTAATTGCCGCCAGCGCGGAATGATAGTCCGTCAAACAACGGCCCTTCAATGCCAGCAGATAAGCGGTATTCGTTACGTGTCGCTGCAGTTACATCGAGGTCAACGCGAAATTCATCGCTCGGATCCTTAGTGACGTAATTGATTGCACCTGCAAAGGTGTTCCGTCCGAAAAGGGCCGATTGCGGACCTTTGATGATTTCGACTCGCTGAAGCTCATTGATGCCGATCGTCTCAATGCCGCCACTCAAATACACTCCGTCGACAAAGACGGTAGCAGTCTGCTGGAGGCGATCGCCGCTCAGCACCGATACGCCCCGGAAACGCGGAGTACTGTTTATTCGCGCTGGGCCATTCACATTGTTGCCAGTTGGTTCGACAAAAGCACCTGGTGACGCTTTGGTGATTTCGGTAATGTCGGTGTAGCCACCCTGCTCCAGTTCAGCTTCACCCAAAACAGTGACAGCCAATGGCGCATCTAGAAGCGTCTCTTCCTTCTTTCGCGCGGTGACGATAATCTCGTTTCCATTCGTCGCTACTCCATCGGCATTCGGTTCACTGGAAACTTGAGCAGATACCGCTCCCGGCGTCATAACAGTCGCGGCCAGCAAGGCGCCCTTCAACAGTATTTTCATAAATCGCACTCCCTCAAAATTTTCTGCCTGAACCCAAAACTATTTCACGACATGGATATTTGTCCGGACAAATTTGTCCAGACAAATTCTGCCCACTATCCATAGGTGATTAAAACGCAAGAGTGGATGTGACTTTATGGCAACGGTTTGACATTGCCTAAAAATGCGGTTGCGAGCAGTAAAATATATACGGCCCACACCCAAATTCTTGTCTTGTTCATCGTTTTGAGCAAGGGGATTTCGGTTTCATCGCTCGAACCTTTTTCCAAGACCGCGCCCAACTGCGCGCCGACGGGTTTAAACGAAAAGTCGATCATGATGGCGGCGACAAAGATGAAACCAAACAGCAGCGCTTTCCACGCTAACCAATCTGGCGAGAGCGGCGCATCGAGCAATAAGCTTTGTCCACCGAGCCAAAGGTAGAATGCGCCGACAATCCAGCGCAGCCATCCCTCAATACCGCGATTACGCGCAGCGCGCGGGGTCATATCATGGTTATGCGCATCCCAAACCAGCCACAGCCAAAAACCTCCAATCGCCCAAGCAATGACAATCAGCCAAGATGGCGCATCCCACCAACCGCCCATATCAACCACACTAAGCGACAATGGCACCATCAACGCCCACGCACTGCGCGGGGTCATGTCAATCAGCACCAGCAATTTGAGCAGGGCAATCCTTTGCTCCAGCGTATACTCATCCCGCTTGCGGAAATGCTGCCCCAGCAGGAACACGCCTACATCAGCTCCCAGCCACAAAACGAACAATAACAGATGGGTATATACTAGCGTTGGATAGGCAAGATCGGGCAAGCTCATATGTCGTCTCCATTGGGTTGAATAAACATACAAACACATTTGCCCGGTTGACAAAAGGGAAATTTGTCCGGACAAATTAGAGTTGGGAGAACGAGTGCTCTTGGAGCAAGGCCCTCTCACATCGATTGACAGGGAAGGATTTTGTGAATGTCGCAGAAATTTTTGACCGCATCTGTATCACTGGCCGCTTGCGCCACTGTGCTTGCGCAGCCGGCTTTAGCCCAGGACACTGACACGCAAGCGCAAGCAGACCGTGGCGGGTTGAACGAGATTATCGTCACCGCCCAGCGGCGCGAGGAAAGCGTCCAAGACGTTCCTATCGCGATTAGTGCATTCAACGCTGAAGAATTGGAAGCGCGCGGCATTGGAACGGCTTTGGAAGTGGCGCAATATGTTCCCAACCTTGTCGGCTTGAACAATACCGGCCTTGGCACAGCAAACTCTTATTATCTGCGCGGTATCGGTAATACCGAATCCATCGCCACCTTTGATCCGCCCATTGGCACCTATGTCGATGACATTTATCTGTCGCGCCAAAACGCCAACAACCTCTCGTTCTTTGACGTCAATCGCGTCGAAGTCTTGCGCGGACCTCAGGGCACATTGTTTGGCCGCAACACCACTGGCGGCGCCGTCAATGTTTACCTCAGCGAACCAGGTGATGAAGTCGCTGGCTACGCTGAAATTGGCTATGGCAGCTACGAACGCAAAATGGCCCGCGCCTCTATCGACCTGCCAGTGGCAGATAATCTTGCGCTGAAAGTCTCAGGCTATTGGCAGGACGACGATGGTTACGCGCAGAATTCTGTCACGGGCGAGCGCACCAATGAAAATGATGGTTGGGGCGTAAGAGTTGGTGCACGCGGCGAGCTAGCTGATTGGGCAACATGGACCGGATCGTATATTCATACTGAAGCCGACTCCGCCAACATACTGAACTTTGATTGTGACCCTAACAATCCCACCAATTGCAGTGGGCGGTTTTCCGCCACCGGCCTGCGCTCTGATAGCACATTCAATAGTCCGGTATTCGGTGATTTGTTCACGGGTGAGAAAAACGGTTTTGGCCTTGGAAACGAAGCCACGATGGACTTCATCTCATCCAATCTTGAGCTTGAGCTGTCCGACGATTGGACCGTCAACATCATCACAGGCTTTGTCAAAATAACGCAGGATTTTGCGCTCGACTTTGCCGATGGTCGCGGCCTTCCCGGCACGTCCAACCCAGTGCCGCCTGTTGTGGGCTTTACCTATGGTGGTTTCACCATCGCTAATGATGGGCGCCACGGCCAGTTTACGCAGGAAGTAAAGTTTTCTGGCTCTGTTGGAGACGGCTTAGTCGATCTGGTCGGCGGAGTTTACTACTTCACTGAGGACAATACGACGGATTTCGGCGACATCTTTTCGCTGGGCTTCCCTCCCCTTCCCGACGGCTTCCCACTGGTTCTGGCTGATCGTACGATCAACAATACCGCTGAGGCTTGGGCAGGTTATTTACAAGGCGATTTCAACGTCACCGACCAGCTCACGCTGACGGCGGGTATTCGATACACCGATGAAGAAAAAACCTTCGATATTCGCGACAATCGTCCGCGTATCGGCGGCGGTCTATGCCAAGCGGCTGCGCAGTTTGGACCATCAACATGTATTGATACGGCCAATTTGATCGCAACCAATGGTAATGCGATCCCGAATGAGCAATCGGTCGGTGTTTGGACCCCGCGTTTTGCCCTCAACTACGCGGTAAATGACGATGTATTGCTGTTCGCATCTGCCACCCGAGGATTTAAATCGGGCGGTTGGAATGCCCGCGGCACATCGGCAAGCGAGCTACTACCATTCGGGCCAGAGACAGCGTGGAGCTATGAAGCCGGAACCAAAACCGAATTGTTTGACCGGATTGTCCGTCTGAACATCACAGCTTTCTACCTTGATGTGGGCAACCTTCAAACGCCATCAGCATTCATTCGTCCCAATGGTTCATTGGCATTCATCACCCGCAATTTCGCGGATTATGAGAACAAAGGGCTTGAGGTTGAATTTACCGCGGTACCAGCTGACGGGCTAAGCCTCTTTGCAGCGATCGGTTATCAGGACGATAAGTACAAAATTGACGCAAGTGCACCGGCGCTCGATGAATTCGGTGTTCAAGCGGTGGCAGCACAGCAGGCTGCTTGCCAAGCGCAGCTTGCCGGCGGACTTATTCCCAACACAGGCGCCGGCGACACAGCGGCATCATGCGGTGTAGGTATCGTTGCACCTGACGGATCAATTGCAGAGCCGGTGCGCTCCCCCGACTTTACCGTTGCATTGGGCGCTAGCTATGAATTGGACTTGGGCGGCTTCTCTTTAACACCCGCGGTCAATGCAAGTTGGCGCAGCGAGAGTGAGGTAGGAACAAGCGAAGTGACCTTGTTTGATGGGGCGGTTACCGGCCTATCCGGGACAGTTTATCCGGCCAATACAATCGGCCTAGGCAACCCAATCGACCCGCGAAGTGGATCTTTCAGTGAAGATCGCTGGATCGTCAATGCATCGGTGACTTTGGGCAACGATTCCGGCTTTTCTGTAGTGGCTGAATGCAAAAACTGCTTTGACCAAGAAGCTGTGGAATCGGCACTCGCCAATTACAGCTATCTCAACCCGCCGCGCACATGGACGGTGCGCGCCAAATACGAATTCTGATGGGACTGAAAACTGTGGCAGCGCTCTTAGTGAGCGTTGTCACAGCCCTCTCTTATCCTAATTCTATCGCCGCTCACACACCCAACATTGAGCCATGGTCAGAGGCAGTTGTGAGCGTCACGGATTTGCAAGAAAGCACATCCTGGCTGGTCGAAGATGGTGGTTGGAGAACCGTATCATCTGGCGCGCTTGATGAAGCAGAGATTGCCTATTGGAAATTGCCCGAAACCGCAGCTGGCGCCTTTCTCAAAATTTGCGCGCCTGAGGCATCCGTTGGCTGCATCCGCTTTGTGCGGTTTGATGGCGTCAATCAGCGCCCGATCCGCCGCGCCGCCCGCCCTTGGGACACTGGCGGTATATTCTCTCTTATGGTCCGCAGTGAAGATACTGCTGCACTGTTCGATGCAGCGATTGCACGCGGCTGGTGGGCGGAAAGCGACCCATACGAATTTTCTTTCGGCGGATCGGACCTCGTCAATGTCGTTGTGCGCGGGCCGCACGGGGTCAATTATGCTGT